>JBGSKR010000614.1:0-4184 GCA_041741135.1 Mariniblastus sp. | reverse complement strand
GATTGTGATGTGCGCGAGTGCGGGTTTGTATTGGCTGGCTCCGCAATGGATCGTGGGTTTGTATATTGATGTATCAGCCGCTGAGAATCGGGAAGTCGTTCGAATCGCAATTGTGTTCCTGATGATCGCTGCCGTATTTCAAATTTTTGATGGGCTGCAGGTAAGTGCCTCGTTTTGTTTGCGAGGCCTGAAAGACACAACGGCCGCGATGCTGTTGTGTCTTATTTCCTATTGGGGAATTGGAGCGGTCGCCGGTTACGTGTTGTGTTACGTGTTTGATTTGGGCGGCAAGGGTTTGTGGATTGGCATGACATTGGGATTGGCTGCGGCGTCGGTTTTGTTGTCACTGCGATTTCAGTGGAAGGTACGGCGAATGGCTTGAGCTGAAGTACGATGGACATTCTTGTCCGTCGCGTAGAGTGGTTTTGCGTCCGATGGACATTCCTGTCCGTCGAATTGCATGATGCTCGGACAGGAATGTCCAAGCTACGAAATAGCATGATGCTCGGACAGGAATGTCCAAGCTACGAAATTGCATAATGCTCGGACAGGAATGTGCAAGTTACGATGTAGAATGATGCTCGGACAAAATGAGTACGAGGTAACGTTTGGCTATTACATTTTCTTGTCATCAAACGAGGTGTCTTCGTTTCTTAATTGCCATCGTTGCGGCAGTCGGAAGTGTGGTCTTGTCAGAAAGTTGGGCGATTGCTGTTGGTGAAACGGTTTCAGAATCCAACATCGATTTCCGTTCCCAGATTCTGCCGATTCTTGAAAGCCATTGTTTTCAGTGTCATGCGGAGGACTCGGCTGAAGGCGAACTGCGACTCGATAGTCTGTTGAGCGTTCGTGCAGGCGGGCACACGGGCGCGGAAATCATTGCCGCTACCGCCGTGGACAGCGAATTGTTTCGCCGAATTACTTCCGCTGACCCCAGCTACCGAATGCCCAAGAAATCGGCACCGCTGTCCGCCAGTGAAATTGAAACGATTCGGCAGTGGATTGACGAGGGAGCCGAATGGCCGGAAGCGGTTGTTCAGCGTGAATCGGAGAATCTCGATCAGGCCGACGTTCAGAGTGCAAATATTGAACGCGATACGGTCAGTAAACAAGAGAATGGTTTTCAGTGGCAAGATTGGATTGCGGAATCGCGTTTTGATTTTCTGTTGTGGTGGCTGATTCTTGGATTGATTTTGCTGGGGTTGGTCGCGTTGGTCTTGTTTGATCAACGACGATCGAGATTGAACGCGCGCGAAAGCTGGACGGCTTGTTTTCGAGTGCGCTATCTGTGGTTGATGTTGATCGGTTGGCTGTTGCTGGGAGCCGGCTTGTTTCAGCTTGGAATGATTAGAGAGCTGCAGCAGGAGAATCAAGATTTGCTTCAGCGTTTGAATCAGCAAATGGCGGTGCGAGCAAGAAACGAAAAACGATTCCAGGTCGAGCTTGATGCAAGTCGCTTTGACGAGCCGCTTCATCCCATGCACCCAAAACGTTTGGGCGGTGTTTACTATCGCGGCAATGATGAGCGCAGTCCGGAATTGTTCAACGGCGGTTTCTACCGGACGGCGACGATGGAGACTTGGTTGGTCGACGACACGGGTAATCGATTGAAGTGGGGTGATGACATCCGTGATCGATCGGTGGCTATTTCGTTCTCGATTGAGCGTGCACCCGGAACAACGGCTGCTTTGTTTACGAATGAGATCATGGACGGTGTTTTTTTAAAGCATCATCGATTCAAGTCATTGAAACCCCCTGTAGTCGAGTCTGATCCAGCAGAGTATCGAATCAAGATTCTAAACATCGAGTCCACAACATCGATGCCCAAGTGGACGGCGCAAGTTCCACTGACTCAGCTCGGCGAATGGAATGACGGAATCGCTGAAGGTGTAATTTATATTCACCAAGGGAATCGGCTGGACGGCGAGATGAAAGGCCGAGTGCATTTTGGAATCAGATTTAGAATTCAAATCGAAGGAGGGAAAATTTCTGCGGAATCGGAGTTGTGGATGGGCTCGATGTATCATCTCGCCGGTCGTGCGATCGTGCCCGCCGAAGGGACGATCTTGGTCGATCACTGGTTCGACTTCCGTCCGATGCCGGAGATTGATGGTAGCAACAGTTCCGATCCGAAATTGCTGGGCATCCCCGAGCATCAATCGGGAGCAGACGCCGAAGGCGATTATTAACAATTTATTACTATGGACATTCCTGTCCGTCGCGGTGCAGGTGCTCGGACAAGAATGTCCAAGCTTCGGAACAGAGTGGTGCTCGGACAAGAATGTCCAAGCTACGGGCTTCTCATCGGACTGGTCAAAGGCGGTTTAGCAATATAAGCTTAGCGTTTTCATCTGCTAACCGCTGCGGCGCTCTTTTTCATGACCGATCCCATTCCCTTTGAACGAATCAATTCGACTGCCGAATTGAAATCATTTTGCCAACGCGCGGCGAGCAGCTCTTACATCGGGTTTGATACGGAGTTCGTTTCGGAAAGTCGTTATCGTCCGAAGCTTTGTTTGTTGCAGGTCGCGACCGAGAATGAATTCGCGATCATTGACACGCTAGAGGTCAGCGAACTGGGAGAATTTTGGGAGCTGTTAGTCGGCGGCGATCATCTGACGATCGCACATGCGGCCCGCGAAGAGTTTTTATTCTGCTATCGAGCGTGTCAGCAAAAACCCAAGCACTTGTTCGATATCCAGTTGGCGGCTGGGATGATCGGGCATGAGTTTCCGGCGGCTTATAGTAATCTGGTATCGAAAATACTTGGTCACAATTTGGACAAAGGCGAAACTCGAACCGACTGGATGAAGCGACCGCTAACGGCTCGGCAAATCGATTACGCTTTGCAAGACGTAGTGCATCTCAAGCCGCTGTACGATGTGCTGCATGGACAGTTGGCCGCCAGCAATCGGCTCAGATGGTTCGAAGAAGAAACGGCTACATGGGAAGCGTCGCTAGAGTTGTATGAAAGGGAGCCGCAGTGGGAGCGAGTCTCGGGAATCTCTGGGCTTGATCAACGCGAGCTGGCGATCGTCCGTGAGTTATGGCTGGCCCGTGATGAAGAGGCGCAGTACCGAAACCGCCCAGCGAAACGAATACTTCCCGATGATTTGCTAGTCGAGTTGGCGAAGCGTGGATCGGCGGAACCAAAGCGACTGAAAGCCATTCGCGGTTTCGAAAGTCGAGTCAATACGGCGCTGATCGAACCGCTTTGCGAGGCAATTCAAAAAGCATTGGATTTACCTTCGGAATCACTTCCACCAAAAATGCGCCGTTCAAAAACAATGAATTTGGGATTGTTGGGTCAGTTGCTGACCACCGCTTTGACAATCGTTTGCAAACAAGAAAACATCGCCGCCGGTATCGTTGGCACCACGCAAGATGTTCGCGATCTTGCTTGGTGGCATATCAAAGGAAACTCAACTGAGCCAACGCCCGCCTTGGCTCGAGGTTGGCGTGCTGAGATCGTGGGTAAGTTGATCGAAGATTTGATTGACGGCTCCGTCGCGATTCGGGTGAAGAATCCGAAATCAGATCATCCGCTGGTATTGGAACGCATGCCGCCGAGGGAAAAACGAAAGTGAGGAAAAATGGGATTTATCTGGAATTAGATTTTTGACTTGTACGATGGACATTCTTGTCCGTCGAGATGGGGATGCTCGGACAGGAATGTCCAAGCTACTTAATTGCTTCATCCGAGCAATAAACTTTCGAGCAGCAACCTCAGTTTTCTCAATTCACCATCATGATCGATTTCGGGGTCGTCAACCGGTGGAATGTCGACGCATAATGCGCGGCTGTATTTGACTTTCTTTAATAGCAAAATCAGTCGACCGTAATCGATGATCCCCTGCCCGACTCGAACCTGGAGTTTTTCGGGCGTCGAATCGCGCAAGTATACATTGTGGACGTACTCAGCCAATCTCTCGTAGTCTGGCGGCGTCGGATTCCCGAAATGATAATGACTCGGATCCAGTGAGAGTCCTAGCCCTTTGACGTGTCCGCAAATCACGCTGACCGTATCGACATCCGCCGAAAGATGACCGGCTTGGCTGCGCATGGCGACGCGGACACCGTGTTGATCGGCAATTTTGACTAAAGCTTTGTAACGTTCGACTTCTTCGTTGAAGGGAGTACCATGTTCTCCGGACGGCACGGTCAGCGTGACGATCTTGGAAAAC
>JBGSKR010000613.1:0-4648 GCA_041741135.1 Mariniblastus sp. | reverse complement strand
AACTCAAACAGTTTGCCGATCTGAAACAGAAATTGGCTGGCGGCGAAGTCACGATGGCTTATGTGCTGGAGAATCGCGGCGAAACGATAGTTGAAAATGACGTTGCCGCCGATGCGAATGTGCGAACGCCGGCTTTCTTTTTCGAAACGAAGCAGCGAGAGATTTTCGACACGGTCGCCGCCAGCATTGAGTTTTCGAAGACGACGATGGTGGTCGATTCGAGTGGTGCTTATCGAGCGTTGCAGAACTTTCAGGTCAACAATCGATCCGAACAGTATCTGGAAATCAAACTGCCCGCTGGGGCGAGATTGCTGACGGTCGTCGTTGATGGATCGCCGGTGAAGCCTGTCGCTTGGCCGTCGCCCGATGATCGCCGCTTGCGAATTCCGTTGGTGAAGACGCAGTTGGGTGAACTAGATTATCCGGTGCAGTTAAAGTTCGCCGGAAGCTTGGGTGAGTTTTCGAATCTCTCGACGGTGGCATTTCCGGTGATTGAAACGCTCAATATCAATGTGCAGTTGAGTCAGTTGCATTTGCGTTTACCTGAGACACATCGCTGGATCGATTTCGCTGGAACGATGACGAAGGTCGATGATCGGGGCGGGTTGGAAGAGAGTTTCTTGGCTTACAACAGTCGGCAAATTCAACAGCTTGCCGAGCAATTACGCAGCGAATCGTCGTTGCGCAGTTCGAGCTACTCGAAGAAACGCGCCTACGAAAATCTGGAGCGCCTGAAGCAGGATTTAGTGGAAATGAAATCGAAAAGTCTTGCCGTCTCCGACGGTCGCCAATCCGGTCAGCGTATCGAAGGACTCGTCAAGGGCAACGAGGAGGCGATCGAGCAGGCACAAAACTTTTACATTGAAGTTCCACAAGGCGTTGAACAATCGCTGGACAACCGAGCGAATTTGAATACTTTTTTTGATCAGCAACAAGCGAATATTTCTCGAAACGCCGTGACCAAAGATTACAACCAAAATTTTAGCGTGGAACTTGAGGCGAAATCCGCTGGTGAAGAGCGGCAACTTGATATCAAAGGCACTAAAAATGAAAAAGCTCCGAATCAAAAACTCGCTGAAGGAAATGAGAAACCTCAAGGCCAATTGAAATCCTCCGGAAAGAACGCCGCGAGCTTTGACGGGAAATGGCTTGAACGAAATCAATTGAGCAATGATCAGTCTGGGCAGAACCGATTTCAAGGTGGTGCGGGAGGTCAATCGCAATTCGGCGGTGGAGTCGGTGGTGGTGGACGTGGTGTGCCTGATCTGTCGGATGCTCCTAATTCTCCACTACCGCCAGGGTTGGATAACGAAGGAGATGTAAGAGAGGAGTATCAGGTGCTTGCTACACAACTTAGCCCGCAACGAAAATTGCAACAGGACGAAATCGACATTGACTTTCAGAATCCGGCAGATCAGTCTCTCGAGCAGTCGGAGAAGAAAGGTAGTGAGACAGATTTAGACGGCGTCGATCCGTTTGCACCGAATGAACCAGGAGACAACTTGAAATTTGGCGACGGGGGATTTGAGCAAAAAGGGCAAGCCGTAGCGCCAGCCGAGGCAGGAGAGCGGGGACCGCAAAGTCAGCAGTCCGATGCCCGTCGCGAGAAGGCTGCCGAGTTGAGACTGACTGGAATCACCAGCCTTGATATCGAACTTCCGTCGCGCGGAGTTGATTACTACTTCAAATCTCCGCGTGGAAACGCGACGGTGACGGTTCGTCTTGTGCAGCACCAATCGATTTCTCGTTGGTTTTCGGTCTTGGGAATTCTAGTGATTGTGGTTGCCGCTTGGGGCGTCGCGAAACTCATGCGAGTAAGCAGAGTGAGTGGTCTGATCAAAACATTGTTGACGCTGGGTTTGTTGCTGGCAGGTTTGGTGAGTCTGACTGGCGGCATCCTGCCTATTTACGGATTGCTGGCGATTCTTGCAGCAACGATTCTGTTCATTGATTGGCTGGCCCGGCCAGCGGCCACGATTTCAGCGAGCAATGTGTGATAGTTGATCGTGTTGTAGTTTGATCAAAAGAGATTCGCCTAACGTCGTGTTTTGTTTTTCGAAATTGTATTCGTAGTTGCAGGGCGCGAGCCCTCCGGTAACTAAGAATCACAGTTCCGCTAAATGAAACCGGACGGCACGCGCCGTTCCGCTACAATTTTAGAACACTTTCTAAAGCCCGTTTTCTTTTTCGAGTAGTCGTTGGAAATCGGCTGGATCATTGATGTTGGCGAATGAAACAAGCGCCGGATCGACGGCACGGAACTGGTGAACGTCGATGTGAGTTGCATTGAAATGGCTGGCAAGAAACTTGACGCGTCTTTCGCCACTTTGAATCAAACTTTCAATTTCCGTTGCGAGGCTGGTGCGATACATGGCCGTCAGTCCATAGATGCGAGTTCCATCAACGGGAATGATGGCTTCGCATGAGTCGCTTTCAAGTTCGATGAAGCTTGCCATCAAACGGATCAGATCAGGATTAATTTCCGGTGCGTCACAAGCACCGACAAAGGCCCACCGAACGTTCGGCGCGAGAAAAGCCAGCCCCGAGCGAATGCCTTCGAGCGGTCCGCAATTGCGATACTGATCGGTGACAAACGATGTCGAAAGTTTCGCGTTTTGATAATCGAACGACTCGATTCCTGCGACGACGATCGGGTCGCAAACGCGAGCAACACGTTCGACGACGGTTTCAAGAAGCGTGCTTTCGCGAAACGGCAACCGCGATTTGTCTTGTCCCATTCGCGTACTGCGTCCGCCGCTGAGCACCACGGCGCCTAGATCGGGGAGGGCGATGGTTGTATTCGAGTCGATGGGATTTGTCGTGGCTGGATTCATGTTGGTGATATGATAACATGACGACTTCATCCGACACGGAATAGACTCATGCCACTTGTTTTTGAACGAACATCCGATTCGCGGTTGCCCGTGGAGGTCGATAGCCTCACACCGGATTCGCTCTTGGGGAAATCGGCACTAAGTATCGCCAAGCAAAAAATTTGGCTTGGACGTCGACAAGTGGAAGTCGGTGAACTGTTTTCGGTTTCAGGAACTTCAGCAACATTCGGCGATGGCGATACCTGCATCTTTCAAGGTGATCTCGCATCTGTGCATGGGATCGGAACGGGGATGAATCGCGGGCAGATTATGGTGGAAGGCTCGGTTGGTAGACGAATCGGACATCGCCTGAGCGGCGGCGAGATTCGGGTTCGCGGCGATGCTGCTGATTTTGCCGGGATGGCGATGTCGGGAGGACTGATTTGCATCGAAGGCAACGCAGGTGACGGATTGGGGAGTAGTGAATCGGGCAGCAAGTTCGGCATGAATCGCGGCACCATTTTGGTCAGCGGCAATGCGGGTCGCGGAGTGGGGCAAGCGATGCGGCGTGGCACGATTGCGATCGCCGGTGATGCGGGCGGGCTGTGTGGCTGGGATATGTTGGCGGGTTCTATTTTGGTGTTTGGGAGATGCGACCGAGATTACGGGGCCGGCATGATTCGCGGTTCGATTGTGTTGGCGGGAAGCGTTTCGACTCAACCGCCCCCCATTTTTTCTCGCGGTGGCAAATACTCAGGAAAGATGCTGCGACTGCTGGCAAACTGGTTATTGGATTTTGGTTTTACGCCTGCGGAGAAACTGCAGGATTGGGAAGCGCAAATGTATCACGGCGACTGTTTGCGAGGTGGACGAGGCGAACTGTTCATGTCTCAATAGAGCAATTCGTCTGGCCCAATTTGGCAACGCTGAGAAGCATTTCGAAGTGGAACGACGCGAGTTGTCCGGTAATTTCTGTTCGCGAAGAATCGGATGGCTTGCAGCATACCACTATCATTGCTGGATTTTCCGCAAATAAAGTTCACTGCGTTTCCTTTTGTGGAAGATGCCAGTTTGCGTTTTATGAAAATGCGATAGCAGCATCATCTTCTTGCTTCTATTTCCTTGCCTTCTGCATCTAAGCCCCGAGCGATTACCAAAAAAATTAGCGATTGGAAAATCTGCCAGGTTGGATAGAATGATGGCTTCCCCCAAGTGGTTTTCCGTTGGGGTGTTCCTGATCTTTTTAATTTACTTCTCCAGCAAATTTTTTTACCTTTGGGTCAGACATGTCTGATGAAACGGTTACTCTTTATCAACTGGTAAAACAAGACCCGCGTTATCCGATCGAAGCTTATGTGTTCGTTCGCGAGGCGCTTTCCTTTGCGGCCGATTCGATGGAGTTGGGCTGTGAGCCCTGCGATTCCAAAACGGATGCGTCGCCGGTTAACAATCGGACTCGTCGAGAACGGCATTTGACGGGTCAGCAGCTATGCGAAGCGATTCGGCAATTCGCCAACAATCAATTCGGATACATGGCGAAGGTGGTGCTGAACAGTTGGAATGTGAACAGCACCAGTTGTTTTGGTGATATTGTCTACAACATGATTCGCGCCGGTATAATGAAAAAGTCCAGCCAAGATCGTCGGAGTCATTTCGATGGTGTGTACGATTTTGCGGATGTTTTTCAGACTCATTTCGAGACTTGTGATTCGCTCGTTCACCGACGTATATAGTCAGGCATTAGGAAAACCACCTAAGTTGGACTCGTTAGAGTTCGCTTTCTCGGGTTGGAATTCTGGCTAATCCTACTACAAAGTGAACGCCAATCTGTCGCT
>JBGSKR010000612.1:0-2997 GCA_041741135.1 Mariniblastus sp. | reverse complement strand
TTTGGGAACCAATCCTCATTCTTGGGGCCTCCCGACCACCGATGCCGTCGGCTTTCCTGTGGTGATCGATTGGGCGACTTCCGTGATCGCAATGGGCAGAGTGCAACAGCTTAAGCGTGAAGGAAAACCAGTTCCTCACGATGCGGCGGTCGATGCCAGCGGTAACGTGACGACCGACGCCGAAGCCGTCGTAGCGCTAAAAACGTTTGGCGCTCACAAGGGATATGGCTTGTCGATCATCAACGAAATTGTGGCTGCGTTTATCGGTGGTTCTTTGCCGACGTTGCGTTCGCGCTGGGGCAGTGCTCAAAACGAAAAACACACGCCTGCGTTTTACTTTCAAGTTATTCATCCGGATGCGATGAGCGGAAACGATTTTGCCCAAGGTCGAACTCAAGCTCAAAACGTGGCCGCCGTTTTAGCGAACATCATGGAAGGCAACGAGCAAGCGATTTTACCGGGACAAATGGAAGCCGACTCGGCAACGCGATCGCAGCAGAACGATGGACTATTATTTTCCGAAGCGGAGATAAAGGAGTTCAATCAAATCGCGACCGAGTGCGGGCAACCGCAGTGGGATTTGAATTTGCTGACGATAGCCATATAGCATGACTTCTCGCTCTGTAATCTGAAAACTGAAAACTGAAAACTGAAAACTGAAAACTTCCCATCATGTCATATCTCGAAAATCTTTTTTCACTTAACGGAAAAACGGCTGTGGTCATCGGAGGCACTGGCGAGTTGTGTGGCGCCATGGCCTAAGGATTGGCTGCTGCTGGGGCGGAAGTCGTTTTGGTCGGTCGCTCGGAAGAAAAAGCCGCCGCGAGACTACAGAAAATTTCCGATGCGAGTGGCACAGCCTATTTTTTACCTTGCGAAGTCAACCAGAAACAAAATCTAGAAAACTTGCTCGCTGAGGTTTTGCAGCGTTCCGGACAAATCGATATCGTTGTCAATGGAGCCGGTACTAACAGCGCGACGCCGTTCCTCGATGTCCCTGAAGACGAGTACGACCGCATCTTCAACATCAACATGAAAAGCGTGTTTCTCGCTTGCCAAGTCTTCGGGAAATATTTGGTAGAGAGAAATCAGGGTGGTTCAATTATCAATGTCGGTTCGATGTCAGGGGTGATCCCGCTCTCGCGCGTGTTCACTTATTCGGCGACCAAAGCTGCGGTTCATAATCTTTCAAAAAACTTGGCCCGCGAATGGGCACCGCTGAACATTCGGGTCAACACCTTGGTTCCTGGTTTCTTTCCTGCCGAGCAAAACAAAAAAGTTCTCACGCCCGAGCGAGTTCAGCAGATCATGGGGCACACACCGATGAAACGTTTCGGAACCGCTGAAGAATTAATCGGAGCGACTCTCTTACTCGCCAGTTCAGCAGGATCATTTATCACGGGCACCGAGTTAATCGTCGATGGTGGCTACGCCGCAATGACTATTTGACCAAAATCACAACTCTGAAAACCGCTTCCATGTTTATTCACGATGATTTTTTGCTGACCACGGAATTTTCGTGCCGCCTATATCACGGTTTCGCAGCCGGTCAGCCGATCATTGATTATCACAATCATCTTTCTCCGCAAGACATCGCCGAGAATCGTCGCTATACTGATCTGTTTGATATGTGGGTTGACCACGATCACTACAAATGGCGAGCGATGCGAGCCAACGGCATTTGCGAATCCTTGATCACTGGTGATGCGTCGCCGCATGAAAAATTTCTGGCGTTTGCGAAAACGGTTCCCTTTACGTTGAGAAATCCGCTCTATCACTGGACGCATCTGGAGTTGAAACGGTTTTTTGATATCGATCAACTATTGAATGAATCGAATGCGGAAGCGATCTGGAATGAGTGCAATGCTCAAATTGCCAAACGTGAAGACTTGCGACCGCATGGCATCTTGAAACAGTTTGGTGTCACGGCGTTGTGTACTACGGACGATCCGGTCGATGATTTACAACACCATCGCGAGATCGCGAAGGCCGGCAACTGCCCAGCCGCCATCTATCCCGCTTTTCGACCGGACTGGGCGTTGTTTGTTCATCGTCCGGAAGAGTATGGTCCATGGTTGGACAAACTGGAATCTGTTTCTGGGGTGGCCATTCACTGTCTGGATGATTTGTTAACGGCGCTGCGGAAACGGCACGATGACTTTCACGCTCTCGGCACGCGACTTTCGGATCACGGGTGCGAGTATGTGCCAGCAAGTTTCTGTAGCGAGGCGACAGCCGCGAAAATTTTCGATGCGGCAAGGTCGGGCAAGGCAGCCACCTCCGAGGAGTTCGATCAATTTTCGACTTATTTGTTGCTTTACTTGGCTCGATTGGATGCGGAGAAGAATTGGACGAACCAATTTCATCTTGGCGTCTGGCGGAACAACTGCAGTCGTTTGTTCCATCAGGTCGGTCGCGACCTTGGTTGCGATTCGATGAACGATCTTCCTCAAGGGCCAACGCTGAGGAAGTTTTTGGATCGGCTGGATCAAGACGGCTGCTTACCCAAAACGATTCTTTACAATTTGAACCCAACCGATAATTATTTGATCGCTACGATGTTGGGGAATTTTCAAGACGGCACCATTGCGGGCAAAATGCAGTTTGGTTCGGGCTGGTGGTTCTTGGATCAAAAGGAAGGTATGGAGATGCAACTGAACACGCTTTCCAGCACCGGATTGCTGGGCCGCTTCATTGGGATGTTGACGGACTCGCGCAGTTTTATGTCTTTCACGCGGCATGAATATTTCCGCCGTATTCTTTGCGATCTGCTGGGACGTGATATGGAGAAAGGTGATTTGCCCAACGACGAAAAACTGATCGGTGAGATGGTCGCGAATATCTGCTACCAAAATGTGAAGGACTACTTGGGTCTCGTGGTTTCTTAAGTCAAGCGGCCAACATTAAGCCACAGTAGTGGGACTCGCCAGAGTTCCTTTCCGCTGAATAATTCTGGAGAGTTCGACGAGCATGGTAAGCAAAATTCTGGTGCCTACT
>JBGSKR010000611.1:0-4671 GCA_041741135.1 Mariniblastus sp. | reverse complement strand
CCCGAAGATGCTTTCCCGGCACTGTCCGATGAATGGTTGGCTGAATTGAAAAGACGGTCGGACGAATTTGATTCTGGGTCAGTACGGACAACGCCTTGGGCAGAGGTAAGGGCCAACGTATTAGGTCGGCTCAAACCTAAGGCCGAATGATTTTGGAAATTAGTTACCTCCCAGGTGCGGTCGTCGATTTCGACAACTCGTTTGAGTGGTACGCAGAGCGCAGTCAGGCCACAGCTGAGCGTTTCACAAAATGTATTGATGACGCGTTGCGTCGAATTGTCGAGAATCCAGGCTTGTTCATGTATGTGATCTTCAAGGGCAAGGAATCGGCTAAAGCCTACACACCAACTCCAAATGCCCGTGCCATTCGTGTCGGACACCTTTTCCTCGACCCTTTTCCTCGACGATTGTTCGCCCTATTTGGAGGCAGTCACACGTCTCGTGTTTGAAAGGAACCGGCAGCGTATTCGTTAATCCACGAGCGAAGTGCGATACCGTTTTTCAATATCAAGCGAAGAAAATTATCGGGTTGTTTTTTCTCTTTAACAACTCCCGCACTAAACCGCCCGGATGTAACGAGCATTAGCATCGGGAAATGCCGATTGGCATATAGACGGCTCCGTACACTGTCGACTTTCACGACATCTTGGTGTTTTACTTCCACCGCTAACGTCGTTGGCTCGCCTGGCAGTAATTCGCCTTTCGCGATCACATCGCGTCCGCCGTCTGCGCTTCGATTCGTGACCGTGACACGCAACCCCCTTGAGCGAAGCAATTCGGCGACGATGTCTTCCAACTGTTGCCAGCTGAGTTGGTCAAATGATGCCTGCGTTGCCGCAAGTGTGGTGATAAGCTGTTTTGTTGTATCTACCAATTCGATGTGTGGTGTTTTTTGTGGCGGGTACCAAAGGGCTGGAAGTAACAATGCTGCGGGATTATCGTGGCTGGAAATGGATCGCCTGCATTTTGACACCATCTCGTCAAAAGGCACGTACCGTTCAAGCCCATCACTCGTTTCGAACCGAAACATGTAGTCTTTTGGACCGTCGAAGCCTCGGTACCAATACCAAACTCCCGATGCGAGGTCACGGCACCATAATCCGAGGTGAGACTCCAACAGTTTGCGTTCTTGTGAGTCGAATGCTTTTGAATTTAACGCTGTTTCAAAGGCGTCAATGGCCAAGGAACCGAATCGTGGCTCAACTCGCAGTTCATCGAAGCCAAGCGGGATGAAAAGCTGCGGATTCTCCGAGAGGAAGATGTCCAGCGTGCTTAAGCCACCAACACTCTTTGAAGCACCGATTGCCGCGATCTCTTTCGGTGCCAATTGACGAACAATGTCCGCCATCGGGACTCTGGTGAGATCATGACCGTTTTCGGCCCACGAATTCACGATTAGCCGAACGGCTTTGGTCGACTGCTCGTAAGCACTAAAGTGCTGTTCAAGTGTATCAATTTCTGAAGGTGTTACAAACATGAACTAGTCAACGCCGGTGTGGTGGGCGAACGGTGCCCGTCACCGGGCCGGGAAAGTTGATTGTCCATTTGTGAAATCTCGCAAGTCCGGCTCCGGTGCACGGGATGGTTACCCGCCGTTTTCCAGTGCGAGAGACTCAGTATACCAAAATGTACCGATTTCGGTCGCCTTGGGATCAATCTTCCCGATCGCATTGAGAAGGTCGATTGGGTCATTGCGATGCCGACGCCCTAGATACAGGCAGAGACATTCCGCAAACAACGACACTGACGAATTGATGAATATGCGTCTAAATAGATCATCGTGGTTTAGGTAGACCAAAGAGTAGTTGTCGTTTACATCTAAGCAAACGTCATCCCCAGAACTATTCGATCCAATCGCGATCATGTGCGGGAACGTGTCGACGGGAGCAATGCGTCCGTCAACGTTGAAGTCGAACGAAAGCCACGGTGAAGCAGATTCAGGCAGTCCGGCAGTCGTAACAAAGTCTGCCACGTCGTGAGGTAGGTTCAGCCTATTCGCCGTGACGGTGTCTAGCGATGCGAAGCGTTCCAAGCCGAGTTCATCTCGCAGATCGTCCGGAACAACCGGAAGCGACTCAATGTAGCGATTTTTGAACTGGATTGGTGTCATGCAAATTCAGTCGGGTAACGGTGGTGATCAGCGGGGACGGGCGAACGACTTGCAAGCAGAAGAGAAAACGGACCACCCGTCCTCCGTTGAATCACATGGTTATGCCTTGCCTGGGCGTATCACGAAACGCTTAGCCCGTCGGTAATTGAATGCGTCAGTCGCGAAGTACTCCTCGATGCAATTACTCCTTTGAGGATGCGTCGCTCGCTTCGCGTCTCAGGTCAATCTTTGCCTGAAGCAGGTCGATCTGTTCGTGAAAGTATGCGTATTGATCTCGATCACCCTTCCGCGGCGAATCTGCCAGCGAGCTGGTGTCATTGATCAAACGTTCGATCATGTGCTGAGCCGTCGCATTGTCGTTCAGTGCCACGGAACAATCGATCAAACGCAGTTTAATCCAAGGCGAGTCTTTCTGGGCGAGAAACTCGTTGAGAAAATGCCGTTCGGTCTCGCGATCATCCAGCTTGTTGTATGTGTCCGCCAGGAACGCTGTAGCTGTTAACCAATCGTCCGAGCCCAGCGAAGCCGATTCAAGATAGGCGGTATGTATGGCAAGTCGTTGCTGAGGCATTCCATGCCCCGCGACCATCTGCGACTTCCATCCGATCAGCTCCAACCGCTTCTTTGGGTCATCCTCGGCATTGATCCGGCGGTCACAGTGCGCACAGGCTTCTTCGAATCGCTTAAGTCTGAACAAGTTGTAACACTCACGTTCCAGCAAATACTCGCGACGGGCATCAGGAACGTTATCAAGCGCGAGCAATCGCCGCGAGTTTTCGAGAGCCTTGTCGTATTGACCGTCCCATTCAAGCAGTACTTGCTTTCTGGATTCCATCTCCCATCGCAGTTCCGGATCGACGACCGAGGTGATGAGTGCCTCAATGTGCCGCAGCGCCCCTTGATAATCCTTCGCGGCCAGAAACGGCTTCAATTCGTCCAACACATTCTGAGAAGCGAGGTTATCGGCACGGGACTGGCGTCGCTCGATGTAATGCTGACGTATCTCTATCGAGTTCGTGTCTTTCGAATCAAGAATTTCGCGAACCTCTGGCATGTAAAATACAATCAGGGGGTCATCCCCACGAACGTCCAGCGACCCCAACGCGGGAGCGACAAATTGCAATGCCTCATGTAGCTTGTAGACGCGGTCGACGCCCGAAGTTAGGTCCGCCGATGCAAAAAAAGCGTCTCGCTTTTGTTTGATAGCCTGTGCATTCCGAACCATCTCAAGAAACGTAGGTCGTTGCTTGTGATCATAGCCGGTTAAGATCGTGTAAGGTCGGCCAGCCGAATCAGCGAACACGACGGTCGGCACGACTTTGCTGAGGAATCTTTTGTTAAGCTCGCGATGCCGTTTTTTTCGCTTCTCCTCTTCACGTGTTTCACCAAAATTATCATCTAGTTCAACAAAAACGAAATCTTGCTCCGTCGCGTCAATGAATTCATTCTGCTGAAAGACTTCACGGTCTAAAACATCGCAGGCGACGCACCAACCATGTCCCGTAAACAAAATGAAAAGATCCTTTCCGGATTCATTGGCGACCGATTGAGCTTTGTCAAAATCGCGAAACCAATCTGGACCGTCTGCCGCATGCGAGAGACGAAATCCAAACACTGAAAAGCTCGCCATCGCGGCAAGAAGAAACAAAGGTGGCGTATATTTCACTTACGAGGCTCCGAAAGCAGATACTTCTTGTTTACGACCGAATTACGACGAAAGTTAGGCATTCCAGTTACCCAGCAAACTACATAGAGCTTCGTGCGCACCGAAAACCGCTAGCGAACCTATTAGCCCCTCTATGGCATAACGGCTAGGCATAACCGGGTCGCCGCGGTTGATGCTGTATTCGAAAACATGTGATCGGCGACTCCGTGTTCATGCCTTTGTTATCCGTCAGTTTTGCGTCGCATGCGACTCCAAAGCCTACGACGCTCATGTTGCCGTCAATGACGATGCGAACACCCCAACCATGATCCCCGATTGCATCTCCGGGAACCCAGAGTCGCAAAAAACCAAACCCGACATCGTCCAGTGGCTTTGGCACAAGTGCGTAGCATACACCAGCGGGACCATAAGCGCGGTAGAACACGGATTGAACATTATCGTTGCGAACGCGAGATGCACTTGGAGATGTCATCAACCAGCAAGCAGGACCAAGCGACGCTAGATAAGCTACAAATATAGAAAACGTCAGGAATGAGTAGCGAAACACAAGGTGAACGCCGCGTCTGTGCCGGAACCAAAACGATAGAAATGCGGACGCGACGGAAAGAGTCAGAGCAGTCGCGAGTATTAGTGCAGCAGAGACAGACGACATTTTCCCGACGGTCAATACGAGAGCGCAAAACGTTGTTACGGCGAGCAGATCAAGCAACGAAACACGGAATCGTCGTTTCATGTTGATTTTCGATGTAGCATGGATTTCAGTCGGATAAAGAATCCATGTAAGTCCGAGGTTTGGTGGGTGGGAGCCTTTCGTATTAAAACTGGCGACTCGGACCCGTGATGCTGGCGGGGTGTACCCGCCAGTCACATTCTTCCACTCACCAAACACTTCGGA
>JBGSKR010000610.1:0-4819 GCA_041741135.1 Mariniblastus sp. | reverse complement strand
CAGCGGCGGCGACGTGAGACAGCCACGGGAGTGGCGGCAGCAAATAGCCCACGGCGTGAGCCGTGGGAACACGAAAAACAAATAATAAAAAGCCCCGGCGAGGGGCGACAGCATTGTTCCGGAGGTTGTGTCGCCCCTACCGGGGCTTTGGGCGATGAAGGGTGCCTGAGTCCCATGGCTCACGCCATGGGCTAATCGCAATCGCCCCTGCCGGGGCTTTGACATCTAATCTTCGTCGCTAAGGCTAACAAATTTCATGAACAAATCACCAATCGTGAGTAATGGATCGGCTGATGGAAACTCAGTTAAGTTTGCCAGTTGGGTGTCCGAACAATCAAGGGACAGGAGCGATGTCTAAAAGTTCGAGTTTTGCCCTGAACGTAATCGTTCACGGATTGTAGCCGGACTCGTGAGAGTTCGGAAATTCTAAGAACAGATAAAACAGAAGTCTCACGACTTAGGCTACGAACCATGTCGATATACGACATTTTTCAAAATCACCGTGAACGGTTACCCCTGAACCAACACCGCCTGAATTGGGCGACGAAAAAGCTTTGACAGTTCGGTTTTACTAACGATCATTCTAGGACGACTATGGGTTTTCTGGCAGGTAGCACCACGTTTTCACGATATCGTATTTCTAATGATCAAACTGGCGAATTTGGTGACGATCATTTGGCGACGCTGGCCGAGTATGTGATCGACTCGAAGAACGCCGACCTCAGCGAATCTCCAGCGATTGGTTTTGTTGGCGGCTCGCATTTATTCGACACGCAATTTTCCAGCGAAAAAAACATCATCGGCGAAGCTCTGCATTTTGGGATTCGCACTGATTCGGTGGCGGTGCCGGGGCCAATCAAGAACGCTTGGATGAAAATCGAACTGGCGGGCATTATGGCCGACAACCTCGGCGGACGGCCTTCGAAGGCTCAGCGCGAAGAAGCCAAAGACGCCGTCGATGCTCGAATTGCGGCTGAAGGCAAGAAAGGCAACTACTTGCGTTACAGCGAGACTTCCGTTCTCTGGGATGCGGCGACTGAAACAATCTTCCTCAGCAGCAATAGCGAGAAAGCAAACGATGCATGTCTGGAGCTGATCACGCGGGCGTTTGGGATCGAGTTCACTCGCGTGACTTCCGGTCAATTGGCCGTCGAGTACGCCGATGAAGCCGGACGGAACGCGGAACTAAATGCGATTGGGCCGACGTTGTTTTTGCCCGAGCTCGAAACGGGCGAGATCGTTTGGTGGAACGGCATGACGGACAACTACGACTATCTGGGCAACGAATTTTTGTTGTGGTTGTGGTGGCAGTGGGATACCGGCAACGACACATTGAAGTTGTCCGACGATTCGGAAGTCACCGGCATGTTTGCCCGTTCGCTGTCGCTGGATTGCCCTCGTGCCGAACACGGCAAGGAATCGATTTCTTCGGAATCACCAGTCGCGTTGCCCGAAGCTGGTTTGGCGATTCGTATGGGAAAACTTCCTCGCAAGGCGGGACTGATGCTGATCCGCAACGGAGAACAATACGATCTGACCTTGCAAGCCGAAACCTTTGGTGTCGGGGCAGGGCGGATCAGCAATCCCGGAGGCGTCACGTCGGGTGAACCAAAAGAGCTAATCGATCGGATTGAAAGCATTCGTCAAATGACCGATACGCTCGATTTCTTGTTTGAAGCCTTTTGTGCAAAACGAATTGGCAAGGCTTGGAAATCGGAGTCCAATCAATTGACGGCTTGGTTGCAAAAGGAAACGAATCTGCGAATCCGTAAAGCGGCTTAGAACGTGTTTTAAAATGGTAGCGGAACGGCGCGAGCCGTCCGGTTTCGCAAGGGCCAGCTTTGATTTTGCGTTACCGGAGGGCTTGCGCCCAGCCGCTTACGTTGGCATTTTGAATTTTGAAACGTTCTTAAGGCGAGGGATGAAACGCGATAGGTGGTCACGGCAAACCAGCGAGTTACAATAGAGGCTGTTCGCTGTTCTATCGTCCCGTTTCGATTCCGATTTCGCATTCAGCCCAACTTTCGATTCCATGAAAAAGATTCTGCTTGCCGCTTTCTTGTTCGGTTACTTGTCTTGTGTTTGCCAGTTCGCTTCGATTGCCGCCCAAGAAAAACCGGGAAACGCCGTTGTGGACACGAGTGCCAACAAACGGCCGAACATTCTGTTTATCTTCTCCGACGATCACGCCTATCAAGCGATTTCGGCTTACGGCTCGAAGATCAATCAGACGCCGAACATTGATCGCATCGCGAAAGCGGGGATGCGTTTTGATCGCTGTTACGTGACCAATAGCATTTGTGGGCCGATGCGCGCCGTGATTCAAACCGGAAAATATTCGCATCTGAATGGCTTTATTCATAATCAAAACAAGTTTAACGGGCATCAGCAGACGTTCCCAAAATTGCTTCAGTCGGCGGGCTATCAAACGGCGGTGGTCGGCAAGTGGCATTTGGGCGAACACATGCCACCTCAAGGCTACGATTACTCGGAAGTCTTGATCGATCAAGGTCCGTACTACAACCCACCGATGTTAAAGAATGGGCAGAAGACCAAACACATCGGCTACACGACCGACATTATTACTGATTTGTCGCTGGACTGGCTGAAGAATGAGCGTGACACTGAAAAACCGTTCATGTTGATGTATCAACACAAAGCTCCGCATCGCAATTGGCAGCCAAGTCCCAAGCATCTCACGATGTACGACGACGTGACGATTCCGGAACCCGAGACACTATTCGACAATTACGAAGGGCGGGCGACACCGGCGAAAACTCAGGACATGTCGATCGAGAAAACGTTATCCCGTGCTGACCTAAAACTTGTCCCGCCAGACAATCTGACTCGCGAGCAATTGGCGGTCTGGAACGCGGCGTATGAACCGAAGAACAAAGCCTTCCGCGCGGCCAAGCTGACCGGCAAGGAACTCGTTCGCTGGAAATATCAACGCTATATCAAAGACTATCTCCGTTGCATTGCCAGCGTGGATGAGAACATTGGCCGCATGCTTGATTATCTGGATGAAGCCGGATTGGCTGAGAACACGATTGTGATTTACTGCTCGGACCAAGGTTTTTATCTTGGCGAACATGGTTGGTTTGATAAACGATGGATGTACGAGGAATCGCTTCGCACGCCATTCTTGATTCGCTGGCCAGGCGTGGTCAAGCCGGGTTCGGTCAACTCGACTGATATCGTTTCGCCATTAGATTTCGCACAAACGTTTTGTGAAATCGCCGGACTGGAGTCACCTGCGGACATGCAGGGACGCAGTCTAATTCCGGTGTTGAAAGGCAAAACACCTGCCGATTGGCGAAAAGTTTTTTATTATCACTATTACGAATATCCCGCCGTGCATTCGGTTCGCCGACATGAAGGCGTCACTGATGGACGCCATAAACTGATTCATTTCTACGAACCGGATGTCAACGAATGGGAGTTGTTTGACTTGGCTTCCGACCCCAATGAAATGAAGAGCATTTATGACAGCAAGGCGGCGGGGCCGGAGCAAGCGAGAATGAAAGCAGAGCTGCTGCGTTTAAAGAAAGAATTAAAAGTTCCAACGGGTGACGAGGGCCAATAGCAGTTGTTTTCGCGTCCGGCTTTTTAAGACCACGCCTGTGCAAATCCGCCGCGAAAGTGGCGCTGTCCAGTTAGTACACAACAAAACAATTAACTGTTAGTCTGGCAAAAAAGTCAGGTAGAAAATTTTGAGTAACCGTTAAACGACCTTCTTGATAGCAATGAACGGTTACAGTTCGACTCTTAGTTCTGCCGAACTTTCATCATCAACGGGCTGCAAACCTTCCAAAACTTTCTGGTTGGGTTTGTCACGTCCGATCTTCACGTTGTAAATGCCTAAGGCGTAAACGGGAGCGCGAAAGCGATTCGATTCGGCGCGAACGGTATAGAGAATTTCTTGGTCTGCGTCATTGATCACCTGAATCACGGGGCGTACGCCGTCGGCAAATATCAGTTCGGGTAAATGCCCCACCGGCTTTCGGCCATCATTGTCCCGATAATCAATCGTGATTGGCCAGCCAAGATACTGAGCTGCATCGCCATCATCCACCGAGGCAAAACGTGGCCAACATTCGAAAGTGATCTGGCGATTTTTCTTGTTAAACCGCACGCAACCAAAACCATCACCGCGCTGTTTTTCATCTCCCGTATTCGGTGGATTTGCATAGGCCAACATGCGGATTGGATTGCCCAGACCGTCGAGATATTCGCCCGTCCAAGGAAGCGGACTGCCCGCGACGGAGTTCTTACCAGCTTGTTCGTTTTGCGGATGCCACCAGCGTCCGTAAATCGTGTTCACGATCGCCGGGCTGGTGAATCCATAAGGCCCATCACTCGGATTCTCGATGCCGTGCTTTACCATCACGGCGAGATGTTGGTCGCCGCACAAATGAGGAGCCCACGCGCGACGGATTTCCGTAAGGGCTTTGTTGCGACCGGTTTGGGGCCAAGCGTTACTATCGAGGTCGGCGAGCAAGCGATTGTTGCGATCGCCATGTAAGTGCACCGCTCCACAAAACGCGGTTTGCGAAAGCACGCATTTCATTTCGGCATCCGTCCAGTCTTGCGACCACTCGCGCAGGAACTTCAATTGACGTTCGCCCAGCAAAACCAATTCTGGTAAATCGACGGCGGCTCGATCGTACTTAAGGTCGTTGATGTGATCGGGGCGAGGCCCCATTTTGGGAATCTTTCCGGCGGGGCCGCTTTTGAATTTTCGGTCTTCGAGGATGGCGAAGTTAACGCCGCCAACGGTCAGATCGGTATAGTAAACGCCGATGCCACGCTCAATTTT
>JBGSKR010000609.1:0-4075 GCA_041741135.1 Mariniblastus sp. | reverse complement strand
GTCGAGATCGACGTCAACAACTTTCCAGTCGTCGCCAAGTCCAAGAAGTTGTCGGTAATGGGTATTGAGATCGTTCATCACCCCAGAATACAAAATCAACGTGCTTCAAGCGATCAGCCACTAAATTCCCCGAAGAACCATAAGTTTGCTTGCTGTTTTGGAGATCATCTCCTGCAAAATGCAAACAGTAAAGAGTGTTTTGCCTGCGTTATTTTCTGTATTCTTGCTCTCACTTGTTTGGCCGATTGGTTTCGTTTCCAGCGAATGGCATTCGACCTACTGCTTTCCCCATTTTTGGAAGTTCTTGCTAGGGGCTCTCCTCGCATATGCGGTTCAAAAAGAGGTGGATTGGAAGATCATTGTGTTGCCGCTTGCATTAACCTTCGTTGTTGCTTGCTGGCATCCAACAATCGCCACCTGGGCGGCGCTGATTACGGCTTCGTCAATTGCCGCTGCCGGCTATTTGGAAAAGCTTGATCAATGGCTTGCTTACCCTTGGTTGGTTAAGATCGGCGTGATTTCATACTCTTTGTATTTGATTCACATTCCAATGGAAGGTCTTATGCTCGCTGTCCAAACGCGGGTCGCGTCGAATAGTGCAGTGTTTGTGCTGGCCTTGCTTGCCATTCATATTTGCGTCTGTATCACATTGGCGTTTATTGTATTTCGGTACATTGAATTACCTTCAATCGCGCTATCAAAATGGGTTAAGTCTCGGTTTTCCAGGAAGTCGTCAAACGGCAGTCATTCCGCGAATTCGGAAACCGGCAAAGATGAGGCAATTGTAATCGAGACGGTTGGATAATATCGGCTGTGAGCACTACGGTTTTAGCAAACAACAATGGCGAACCGCCTCTCGTCGCGATCATCATGCCTGCGTTTAATGCGGAAAGATGGTTGGCTGAATGTTTGAAGAGCATCTTCGGTCAAACGCTAAATTCGTGGGAACTTGTCTTCGTTGACGATGGGTCAATTGACTCGACATTTGAGATTGCAAGTCGCTACGCATCGACCGACGAGCGGATTCGCATCTTTCGCCAGCCAAATAAGGGCGTCTCGGCCGCTCGGAATCTTGCCCTCGATCACGCAAAAGCGGATGTGGTCGCATTCTTCGATGCCGATGATGTCATGTACAGCAATTCGCTCGAGCAGCGGTTGAAGGTAATGCACGCAACCGGGGCTGATGTCGTGTACGCGGCTCATGATTTTCTCGACGAAGATTCTACGGTTACTAAGAGATGCTGCGGGCAAGACATCACCAGCGATCCGTTGGCGTATTTGTTAGAAAGCCCGGGCTTTGCCCTGCAAACCGTATTGACTCGCAAGTCGAAGGTTGTTGAGGTCGGGAAGTTTGACGAATCCATCGGACATGGCGAGGACTGGGATTTGTGGCTTAAGCTTGCCGAAGGAAACTGTCGATTTGCGTATATGCCCGTTAGCGTAAACGGATATCGTATCCACGGCGGCAGTGCATCGAACAATCGAAACAAGATGCTATTCAGCGTCATCAACATGTTGCGAAAGCATCGACCATCGAATGATCGTTCGAAGATGCTCGCTTGGCGAAAAGGGATTTACGGAGTATTGAGAGCCTACGTCTGGAATGCGTGGGTTGGCAGAACCACAGTCAGCGGCTACCTCTGCGAGATCGCAAAAACGTCTTTTTTTGAACCGTTACTTCCGGTGGTATTTATTCGAGAATGTGTTCTACGCTTTGGACGCCAACTCAAAAAGACTGCGACGTGATGAGCGGGACATCGAATGTGACGATCGGCATCTGCATTTGTACCAGCGGAAGACCCTTTGAGTTGCGACGCTGCTTGGAATCCATCCTCCGCGGAACTGCCTTGCCCAACGCGGTGCTCGTTTCAGACGACAGTCGTGAAGATTCATCAGTGTCGGCGATTAGAGAGATCTGTGATGGTTATTCGTTCGTTGCCTATCAAACGGGACCAAGACGAGGTCTTTGCGCCAATCGAAACGCCGTGATTTCGGCAATGCGAACTTCACACGTTTCGCTCCTCGATGACGATGCGGAGTTAGGCCATGGCTTTGTTGATCTGGCTTTGGAAGCCGTCAAGCAGTCGCCGGAGCACATTCTTACCGGTGATATGCTTGAGTTTGGAACCGACCTGACGAAGCCTTCAAACCCGCAACGTTGGGGTCACTTCGGCGCACCGATCCAACCGGGAACGCCGATTCAAAATGTTTGCCTGAACAGCAACGTCTTTCCAATCACTGCCTTTAGAGACGCAGCATTTGACGAGCAATTGGTTTACGGCTACGAGGATACTGACCTGTGTAATCGATTGGTCAAATTGGGCTGGGTTATTGAGTATTGCCCTCAGCTCTTGAACCGACACCTTCCGCCGAACAAGAATGATAGAGAGATGCTCGCCGAACGAGAGCGGTTTGTAGTACTTCCTCGCCTCAAATCCGGTTCAACTCGTATCGGAATGAGGGGGCTAGCTTGGCTGGTTCTAGCGGTATTTCACGCCGCCGCTTCGTACATGAAGCGGTCGAGATGGAATTGGCTGATCCGCCTGCCACTTTGGGCAGTTCGAGGCGCTTACTTAGGAATAAAGGGACCGCGCCCGACCAGTCTGAACTTAACACAGATCGCGCCCAGAGAAGATTACTCTGGAGTCTTTAGCGCGTGACAAAGTTGAGCCCAGATACTTCTCACCGAGAACCAAGTCTTAAGGGCGCACACAACGGTATGAAATCGATTTCCGTTGTGCTACCGACCTACCGGAGACCGGACTTGCTTGAGGGATGCCTCCGCTCTCTGATGACACAGACTTTCCCAGCGACGGAAATTGTCGTCGGATGTCGAAGCAATGACGAGGCTTCGATTCAGTTGATCTCTCGCCTGTCGCAACAGAGCGGCGGCGTCTTGCGAGCTGCCGTCGTTGGTCCCCATGACAATTTGGTGCGCTCGATGAATGCTGCGTTGGAAAGCACATCAGGATATTTCGTCGCGTTAACCGACGATGACGCCGAAATGCCTGACGATTGGCTTGAGCGGCTGGTTCTTTTTTTCGACGATCCGCTTGTTGGTGGCGTCGGCGGAAAAGACATCCAAGCCACCAACCCGGGCGAGGCAGAAAAAGTCGGCAAAGTTCAGTGGTTTGGGAGAATCGTAGGGAATCATCATCTTGCCGTGGGCCCGGTGCGAGATGTCGAAGTCCTAAAAGGTGTTAACTGCTGCTTTTTGGGAGACGAATTGCGAGCCATTGGTTTTGATCAACGTCTGCTTGGAACCGGAAATGTGGCGAATTGGGAACTAGGGGTTTGTTTCCGTTTTTTAAGGCAAGGTTTTCGGTTGGTTTTCGATCCTTCGGTAGCAATCGTTCATCACACTGGACCACGTCACGATGGAGACACGAACTGTCGGGGCGGGTTCAATGGACCGGCACATGCGGACTCAATCTTTAACGAGACCTTGCTTTTGCTCGAACATCTTCGCTGGCCCCAAAAAATCGCGTTCACCCTTTGGTGGAGCTTAATAGGAACGAGAGCCGCGCCTGGCTTGCTTCAGTATGCGCGTTTGGTTTTGCTGCAGCGAGACCCGTTTGGTGCGTGGGAGCGATTCCGTTTCACCTTCAAAGGCCGCCAAAGGGCGTACAAGATTTAGATCGAGGAAATTGCAACCGTGAACGCTGGTATCTCAAGACTTCTAGAACAACTATTGAAATGCAAGATCTATCGCAATTCATTGCCGCGAGGTACCGCATTTCGTTCGATTTGAACAGAGCCTTTGGAATCCAGAACTTCCAAACGGTATTCGATATCGGTGCTCACGTTGGTGAAACTTCTCTTCACTATACAAAAGAATTCCCGAAAGCAGAAATCTTTTGTTTTGAGCCAGTGTCGTCAAATTTTCGCGAAAGCGTCAACAATGTTTCCGCCTTGACCTCGCGAATTCACCCGTTTCAACTTGCGATAGGAAGTGAGCGTGGTGACTGGCAAATCAATATTGACGGCCATTCAAGTGCAAATTCGATTGACTTCTATGGCACAGGCGTCACAGAAACGATTCAGGTAGAGACTGTCGATAGGTTTATGGACGACC
>JBGSKR010000608.1:0-5496 GCA_041741135.1 Mariniblastus sp. | reverse complement strand
AGATGGGCGTGGTGTTGATGTTCACCAAAACGATCCATGAATTTGGGCATGCCGTTTGTTGTCGGCGATTTGGGGGAGAATGTCACGAAATTGGATTCATGTTTTTGGTCATGACGCCGGCCTTGTATTGCGACACTTCGGATTCGTGGGCGATGCCCAAAAAGTGGCAGCGGATTGCGATCGGTGGTGCCGGGATGTACGTCGAGTTATTGATGGCTGCGATTGCTACGTTTGTTTGGTGGAATTCACTGCCCGGCATGGTTCATTTCACGGCTCTCAACGTCATGTTCTTGTGTTCCACCAGCACGTTGATTTTTAATGGCAACCCGTTGCTACGGTATGATGGTTACTACATGCTGGCCGATTGGTTGGAGATTCCCAACCTTTCACAACGTTCAAATAAAGTAATGTTGGATCGGTTACGTGTGTGGTGTCTGGGATTGAAACCTTCGGCAACGGCCCAACTGCCCCAGCGGCATCGTACGGGATTCATCGCTTACAGTATCGCCGCATTTTTCTATCGCTGGTTCATTACGTTTAGCATTCTATGGTTTGTCATCAAAATTGCGGAACCATTGGGACTGGGTTCGATTGCCTACAGTTTAATAACGGTAACGTTGTGCAGCATGTTAGGTGTTCCCTTATTCAAGTTGTACAAGTTCCTTACTTATCCAGGTCGACGACGTGAAATGAAAACAGTCCGAATCACCATCTCGTTGCTGTTGCTGGGCGGAGTGCTTTGGTTTATCTGCTTGATACCCGTTGTGCATGATGTTGAGGCGAGCTTTGTCATTCGGCCAGCAGATGCCGAAAAAGTCTACGTCACATCGGCGGGAACACTGGTTGATTGCCCGGTCAATGTGGGTGATGAAGTGGCTGCCGGTACGCTTTTGGGCCGATTGGAAAACGATGAACTGCGATTATCCATGCAGCAACTGACTGGACAGCGGACAGTCTTGCAACGTCAACTGGAAACATTGGAATTGAAAGTTCGTCGAGATGTCGAACTCTCACGACTCGTGGTAGAATCTCGCGCCGAGATGGCCAATCTTGAACAACAAATTTTAGCCACTCAAAAATTGATCAACCAATTGACGTTGATTAGCTCCCGAGGTGGTACGGTACTTCCTGCGCCCAACATTCCAAAGGGTGCTTATTCAGATGTGTCGCTCCAACGTTGGACGGGCACGCCGCTAGAGAAACACAATCAAGGCTGTTTTCTTGAGCGACAGACATTGTTTTGTCAGATTGGCGATCCGACACGGCTGGAAGTCCGACTGTTTGTCGATCAGAGCGATGTTGCTTTGCTGGCACCGGGACAACCAGTCCAAATTAAGCCCAAATCGTATCCCGATGCTCGACTCATGACGAGCATTGAATCGGTTTCCGGAAACGAGATCGAGGCTGTTCCACGCGAATTATCCCAGACCAACGGTGGTCCCATTGCGGTCAAGCCATTTCAAGGACCCGATCAAGTTGGAATTGAAAAATCTTTAATGAAAACGTACGAAGCGAAAGCTTTGCTGCGGATATCAGATGAACAGATGTTGCTGATCGGAATGCAAGGCAAGGCCCGCATTCGAGTCGGAACCGCGACACTGGGCTGGCGTGCTTATCGCTATCTGCAAACGGTTTTTAATTTCCGGTAACGGTCTTCTCGATTGAAAACACAGGCAACAGACGGCCCTTGGCAAGCCATTCGCCGCTTCTCGAGAAATCCTCCCACAGAAGCTCGTCCGAGACGGATACGAGCAGGTGCGTTATACTTGTTTTCGCAACTTGGAGCTGAGTAAGGCTCTGCTGAGTTACTGGCCAACTCGGAAAAGTTTAAAATTTAACCAGAAACACATCATGCGGATTGGAATTTTTGGCGGGTCGTTTGATCCGATACACGCGGGGCATTTGATTTTGGCTGAACAGTGCCGCGAGCAAGCGAGATTGGATGAGGTCTGGTTTGTGCCTTGTGCGCTACAGCCTCACAAAGAAGACGGCGCCCACGCAACCGATCGGCAGCGGAGCGAAATGATCGAGATGGCGATTGCGGGCCATGCGTCGTTTCGATTATCCAAAATTGAGCTTGAACGAGGTGGCGTTAGCTATACCGTCGAAACGCTCGCGCAAGTCGCAGCGCAGCAACCGGACGCCGAGCTATTTTTGCTGATGGGCGATGATTCGTTAGAGTCATTTTCGCGGTGGCGTGAGCCGCAACGAATTTTGCAATTGGCGATTCCGCTGGTAGTGAATCGACCGGGCAGCGGGAAAGTCGATTTGTCGGCGTTGAGTCCGCTGGTTGATGCCGCACGCTTGGCGGAGTTCGAAAGCTACCGCGTGGAAAGTCCAGCAATTGAAATCAGCAGTCGAGCGATTCGTGAAAGTCTGCAGAACCATCGCTCGGTTCGTTACTTGATGCCGCGATCTGTCGAAAAATATGTTCAGACGCAGCAGCTTTATGCCGCACGTTGATAGCTCGACAACTGGAAAACGGGATCAGCCGCCAGCGTTTGTTTGAGCTGGGCGAGTTGATCGGCAGAGGTGAGTGCGAGGTCGATGAACAACCATTTCTGGTTGCCTACAGTGCATGACCCACCGCCCGTTCCACCAAAGTAGTCGTAGCGGATGCGATAGCCGGATTGTTCGGCGGCTTGAATGAGTTGCTCGAATTCGTTGATTGTGCTCATCGGACTTCCTTGTCTTCCTTGCATGCGCTGCGAGGCACTGAGGAGAATGCTTTTCTGCCGCTCGTCTTACGCCTGACCGCTTGTTCCTATCTCTCGCAAATTACCTATGACGATTATAGGAAGATCGGTTTGAGAATCCGAGAGCGATTCGACGATAGTTTTAGCAAGCCGGTAACTGCGTGGAAAACGATGTGACGACGCTTTCCTATTTTTCCCGGTTTGACTCTTTCCCCCTATTCTGAAATTTTCACACAGGTGTGCTAGTGGATTCGTGCCAGCAGAATGAACTGGAGCTACTTCGACAAGAGAACGCCGCGCTCAAAGCCAAATTGGTTCAAGCGCAGCGAATGACCGCACTGGGCGAGTTGGTCAGCACCACGACTCACGAATTCAACAACGTGTTGATGACGATTTTGAACTACGCAAAAATGGGCATGCGTCACAACGATAAGGAGACTCGCGACAAGGCTCTCGACAAAATTCATACCGCTGGCCTCCGCGCTGCGAAGATCACCAATTCCGTGCTCGGCATGGCTCGAAATCGCGGCGAGCAATTCGAGCTGACGCATCTGCCAACGATCCTTGAACAGTCGATGGTGTTACTCGAACGCGAGATGCAGAAGTATCGAATTTCGGTTGACATGGAAATTGAGAACGACTTGCCGGAAATTTCGGTGATCGGAAACCAGATTCAACAAGTGCTGATGAATCTGCTGATCAATGCTCGGCAGGCCATGCCGGACGGCGGTCGCTTGATCATTGGACTGAAGCGGAACGCCCGCACGAAGTCGATCGATTTAAGTGTCCGCGATTTCGGTCCCGGCATCCCGCAAGCGCAACTGCGAAAAATTTTCGATCCCTACTTCACCACCAAATCTGGACCGGACGAAACAGGCAAAGGCGGTACGGGGATAGGTTTATCGACTTGTAAAAATATTGTCGAAGCTCATGGTGGCAAGATTCGTGTTGAAAGCAGTGTTGGTCAGGGAACTTGTTTTACGCTGATGTTGCCTTTGGTGCAGGCGAAACAAGTGCAGACGAACCAAGAACGCTTGCCGAGTATCTCCATGACGCCGACGCCTCGAAGCGACGCCGCCACGGTGCAAGGATAGTGCAAACAGTTTTTCCTCGCTGATGTAACAGGGGCTGTTGAAACTGCGTCCCGATAGGGTCGAAATGTTGGTAGAAAAAAGTTTCTACCGATATTGTGTCCCCCCAGGGAAAGCCACTACGACTTCTTCTGACAACCACTGCAAAAGAAAGTTGATCGCTGCGACTGCACGATGCGTTTGATTTGTGACTTAGCGCAACTCGGACATGGCTCGCCCGCGCGATCATAAACGCGGTGATGGTTTTGATAGCTGCCGGTGTCATTGAGAGCGTTACGATACGTGCCGTCGGACAGCGTCGAGCCTTCGAATTGGATCGCCGTCTCCAACACCAGTCGCATCGCGTCATAAATTTTCTGCCACCGCTTTTTAGAAAGTCGGTTGCAACGAACTTGAGGATGCACGCCGGCGAGATGCAATAATTCCGAAGCGTACAGGTTACCGATTCCGGCGACGGCGGATTGATCGAGCAAGGCGACTTTGATTTCGCGCGAACTGTCACGAAAGCGGATGGCGAACTCGGTTGATTCGATTGCAAGTGCGTCTGGTCCGAGCGATCCATCGTTCAGCTTCGATTCGTACTCGTGAACGGACAGCAAAGCAATTTTTCCCAAACCGCGTCGATCCCAGAACAGCAACTCTCTGGTGGGGACTCCGGAAAGTTTCAGGCGAAATCTCAAATGCTCATTTGTTGGTGGGTCGGCGATCAAAACTAGACCCGTCATGCGAGGTTCGAAGATCAATCGGTCGCCGGAATCAAGCTGCAGCACAACGCGTTTTCCAAGTCGCTCGACCGCAGCGATTCGCTTGCCGACTATCCGGCGAACCAAGTGATCGACGCGTGGCGTGATCGAAATGGGCCGTTTGGCACAAGCCGTTCGCTCCGCCGATTGGATGATTGCACCGGTGATCCCGAGCACTCCGCGACGCATGGTTTCGACTTCGGGTAATTCGGGCATGATTTCGGGTTATTGACCGGTGTGGCAATCGGGTAGAATGAGTGGCTTGCTTCGTTTTTGTTGGTGGACGGACAGGAATGTCCATCCTACTTTCCATGGACGGACAGGAATGTCCATCCTACTTTCTAAATTCGTTTTTCCAATTTCATATGACCAGCCAATTTTTGCCAACCCCCTGCCCTGATGCTGACTTGCCCGATTCCCATGGCCGTTTTGGAAGATTCGGCGGGCGGTTTGTGCCCGAGACGCTGGTCGCAGCGCTTGATCAATTGGAACGCGAGTATCGAGCGGCTCAAGCGGATCCTGCTTTTCAAGCAGAGCTGGACGGATTGTTGCAAGATTTCGTCGGTCGTCCGTCGCCGCTGTATTTTGCCCGTCGGCTGACCGAGCATGCTGGTGGTGCGCAAATCTGGTTTAAGCGGGAAGACCTCAATCACACCGGCGCTCACAAAATCAACAGCACGGTTGGGCAAGCGCTGCTCACGCTGCGAATGGGAAAGACGCGAGTGATTGCCGAAACGGGTGCGGGCCAACACGGTGTCGCCACGGCAACGGCTTGTGCTCACTTTGGATTGCCTTGCATTGTCTACATGGGCGAAGAAGACGTGCGGCGGCAGCAACCCAATGTACTCAGCATGAAAATGTTGGGCGCGGAAATTAGGCCTGTCACCACCGGATCTCGCACACTTCGTGACGCGGTCAACGAAGCGATGCGTGATTGGATGAGTTCGGTGGGCGATACGCATTACA
>JBGSKR010000607.1:0-10362 GCA_041741135.1 Mariniblastus sp. | reverse complement strand
AAGATTCGCTCAGAGATCAGTTCATCTAACTCTTCTGGTTTCAAACTCGCTTGCATCTCAGCCAGATCGCCCAGCAGCGAACGGGTTTCATCCAAGTTTTGCTTCAGCCTCTTTAAACGATTCAAGATGCTTTGTTCGTTGTCTGAGCTGTCCAGCGATCTGCGCAACACATCTTGGGTGGGAATCGAGTCGGCACGGTACAGTTGTGGATCGACGTCGGAAGAGATTTCACCGGCTTCAATCGCCTGCTCAAGATTCTTGAGCCAATCGACCCGGTTTTCCCGAACGCTGTCAAGCTTCATCAGGTCTCTGTCCAATTGTGGTAGATCTTCTGATTCAATCGACGCGATGAGCTCTTGGGCTTCTTTCAGGAATGGGTCAACATCGGTGAGTCGCTGACGGAGTTCATCGCTCCATTGAACTGGGGCGACTTCCACGTCAGTTCCTCGTCCAGGAATCAAGTCGTCGATTCGATTGAGGCTGGCTCCGGTGCGCTCACGGAGTTTTCCGATGAGAATCAAACGTCCATTCAGCTCATCACTAATCAACTCGAACCGATCGAGAAAGTCATCGTCAATAATGACTTCCAGATCAGGCGGCAAGCCAAGGGAAACTTTGAAACGATCAACCGCCGATTGATAAGCGACGCGGGCGACAACCAGATTCGATTGCTGGGCATAGACATTGGACTCAAAAAGTTTCAACTGCACGGCATCAAGTCGATCTCGCAAGAAGAACTCGCGAAACTGTTCCAGTACGGCTTCGAGTTGTCGAACATTGAATTCCTGATTGCGAATTTCTTGTTGCCGCAACAGCAGGCCGTAATAGCCGCCGACGTTGGGGGAAGCGGCGGAAGGGAGCGACAGAAAATCCCCGTTGCGGTTCGGCCCCGCACCAGGATTGCGACCAATCGCCACGTTCAAATAAAACCCGCGTCGATAACGATCAAACTGACGCACATTCGCCAGCAACGTTCGCTCGGCTTGAGTCAGCGAAGCCATGATCCGATCACGACCGGCGCCACGCAAAAGCGGTTGAATTAGTGAAAAATCAATCAGAGAACTGGCATTTTGCGTATTGTTGCCTGAGAAATTGAATAGAATCGAATTGGCGAGACCGACCGCAAAGTTTGCTCCCGTAATGCCCAATCTTTGAAACTGGATTCCGCCGCCATTGGCTCCCAATGAACTGGACAATTCAGATCTCGATTGTCCGCTTCCGTCGCGTAACCGACCTGAAGTTGCAAAGAACGAATTGAAACCGGCAAACAATTGCGTATCAAACCCGAACCGTTCGAGACTGACATCAAGTGCTGATAGGTACAGGATTTCTTTTTGTTGTTGGTAATCGGTCGAATGAATTAATGCCAACTGATAGGCGTCGTCGAGCGACAATACGACGGCTCCGTTTTCATTGACAGGCAAAAAAGATTTCCAGATCGGATTTTCGACGTAAGATGTATCTCCATTGGCATGCCAATGCGGGTAATTAGGCTGGCCATCAACGCAGCGCATCAATTGATGCGAAGTAGGATCGTCCGGTGGGATCGGAGGATGGTCTTTAGAGAAGGGGTTGAACATCCGGGACATCGGATCAACGTCAATTTCACCATCTGCGGCATCCCAGCGAGGATCGCAAGATTTTTCGTTAACCAATCGTTGCGCAGCTTCATCCGCTTGACGACGATAGTAGCTGCGATGGCAACCACACGTCATGCTGAGGAGGAGTAGCACGGCTGCAATGAGCAAGCGAAGGGTAGAAGACTGAATCAATTGCTTCCTCTGACGATTGGCCGAGTCGCAAAGTAACGATAGGATAAAAGCTGGCGTAGCTAAACTCGCCAAAGTGTGGCTTTACGGTAACTTCGAAAACACGTCTAATCCGCCGTCCGGCGACGGTAGCTACGACAGACCAATGCCCCGCTGATGCGAAAAAATGCCGATTCTTCGCGTTATAAGGATTTTCGGGATTTTTCCGACAAAGACTTGAGCGATAATGAGTTTGCACGTGCCTGTTTGCGGAAGTTAGACGAAACTGGCGGAAGCGCCCAAGTCTGACGAGTATTTGAGACGATAGCAAAACTTGACGCTGTAGTTTGCCCAATTTATCATGGAGTGGATTCACGCCTGCTATCGATGAGTGGGATCTCCCACACCATTACTTTTTATCGTTCAAACCCAAGTCAGTTCAAATATGGATCCCATTTACGCCAGCATCATTGGATTGGTGTTTATCATCTTGATTGTGTTCACGGTGTTGTCGGCCAAGACTTGGCATTGGGTCAACATCGTGTTCGTCAATCTTTGCTTTCTGGCAGCCGTTGGTGCGGCGGCAGGCATGGCGCAGGTTTTCGAATTGAAGCACACGCAGCTCCAAGATCTTGAAGCTTCCGAAAAACTTCTGGAGAAGAATCAAGAGGATGCCCGACTGGCCGTTTATGGCCCAACCGATGCAAAGGGATACGATCGTGGCTCGCTACGCGGGATCGCTCATGAATCGAATTTGGAAAACACCGGGCAAGGTCGTGTCTGGTCCGGCGGTACAGTGGCTGCTGCCGGCACCGACCGAACGTTTCAGTTTCCCGCGCCGCGCCCTGATGATCCCGCCGAACAAGTTCCGCTCAAAGACGTTTTGCTGTACGCGTTTTCCGATGGCATGATTGACGGGCAACCGTTTCCACAAACTTACATTGGTACCGTGATGGTGAAAGCCGAATCGCCAGCGAACGCGACGTTGACGCCGATCTTCATTGCCGACCGTTTACAGTGGGAGCAGCCAACGACGACCTGGTCGCTGTTTGAAAAAATGCCCATGGATCGCCATCATACTTTTCAGATGGGCATTATTGCTGAAGCGGATTCGAATCCAGCAGCTAGTGAAGCCGTCAAGAATCTGGCTCAGAGCATTCGCGATGAAAAAATGGAGATCGGTCCCTATCGAGAATTTCTAAAGGCTCGTTACTTAACACCCGAGCGAATGAATCTCGATCCTGCCAGTCCGGAATACGAAGCGCTGATTGATCGTTATGCCTTTGATGGTATGTCGCTTGGAAAGATTCAGAAATGGATCGAAGCCAATCAGGCCAACCGCATCAACAATCGTTTCCAACCTCCACCTGAAGAAACGTTTATCGAGTATCGATTCAAGAAAGATTCCAAAAACACTCACAAGGTCAATGCCGATGGTAGCATCGAGGCTGATGGCCAATTCACCCAACTCGGCCATGCCATCGACCCCGCGCTCCATGCAGAAAAGGACGTGATGTTCGCCGAAGGCGACACGGTACTAGTGGACCAGCGAACTGCCACAGGCTATCAACGTGGTACTGATCTGGTGCCAGCTTTTGCCGATCAAGAAGTCGATGGTTCGGGAAAAACGATCGTCGAAGAAATCGATAAATTCTACTTTCGTCAGCTTCGGGACTATCCATACATGCTAGTTGATTTGGAAACGCAAGCTCGCAAATTCGAGGAAGAAGCTGCTCGCATCCAAGCAGGCGTTGTCGTCCAGGAAAAGGCTTACGCCGACGCCGAAGCCCAACTTGCCGCTCGGACACAGATCATCGCAGGCTTGCAGCAAGACCAATCGAATCTTAACAAGGACCTCGCCGTGATTCAGGCGTTGCATGAGAATCGGGACGCCGAGATTGAGCAATTGCAATCCAAAATCGCGGCGTTGCGGGAAAGTATCGACGCCGATTACGCGAGAATCCAACAGTTGACGGAAGCGATCGAGCGCCGCGCTTTTGCTGGCAATTGATTTCTGTGGCAGAGACTGCTGACCTGTGCGCTCACTGGTCGGCATCTCGAAACCTGCGCCACACCAAGTTACGAATATTTCTGCTGCTCGCCAAAACCCACACGACGGATCCCATGGGCCTCGAAGATCGACAGTATTACCGCGAAGACTACGAGGAGCAGCGCACTCGTTTTTTATTCCCCAGCCGACATTCGATGATCACGATTCTCGTCGTGATCAATGTCGTGATCTTTTTGCTCGATGGTTTCTCACCCGAAAAGGAGGGCATGGGAGGAACGCATCGGATGAGCTACTTGCTGGGCGTGAAGTCGGATCAGTTGTGGGCCGTTTGGACTTATTTGACTCACGGTTTCGCACACGCTTCTTATGACGCGCCGACCGGAATTATGCATCTGCTTGGCAATATGATCGGCCTGTTTTTTCTCGGAAGCCCCGTTGAGCACCGGCTGGGTCGCTATGAATTTCTGCGGTTTTATCTAATCGCTATTTTGGTTTCGGGAATTGGGTTTACTTTGATCCACGTGCTGCTGGGCGGTGCGAATGTATTTTTCTTTTTGGGTGCTTCGGGGGCGGTGTCGGCTGTCATCATGGTTTTTATTTTGATGAACCCCACACAACAACTTCTGATGTTTGGCGTGCTGCCAATGCCTGCATGGTTGCTGGGAGTGATCTTTTTAGTAACCAATTTGTGGACGGCATTCACGCTGAACAGCGTTGTTGCTTGGGAAGCCCATCTGATCGGTGCAGCGTTCGGTAGTGCTTATTATTTACAAGGTTGGAATTTAGAGTGGCTATCATTCGGGGGAGGTGGATTACGGGAAATTTTTAAATCGGGACCCAAGCTAAAAGTCCACAACCCCGGCGCGAAAGACGACAAACTCCAACGAGCGGCTGACGAGATCTTGGTCAAAATCAGTACGGAAGGTGAAGCCAGTCTCACACGGAAGGAACGTAAAATCCTGAACCAATACAGCCAGCAATTGCGGAACCGGAAAAACTGAGCGAGAACCGCAGATTTTTTGCAGGCCTTTAAACTAGTTGTCAAACCTATGGAAGATACCAAAAATCAGATGGACGCAAATACTCCTCACTACGATCCATCTACCAATAGCTTTGAATCCGGCATCCTCGACCCCAATGCCGCTTGGTACAACAACCCATTCATGAAAGCTTGCCGGGGCGAGCCGACCGATGTGACGCCGATCTGGATGATGCGTCAGGCAGGTCGCTACATGTCCGAATATCGCGAAGTTCGCGCCCAAGTTTCCTTTCTCGAACTTTGTGCCAATCCGCAGCTATGCAGCGAGGTTATGTGTACCGCAGTCCGGCGCCTGGGCGTTGACGCGGCGATCATTTTTTCGGACTTGTTGCCGATCCTCGTACCGATGGGCATGGACCTCGAGTTCGTGACGGGTGATGGACCAGTGATTCACAATCCGCTTCGCACGGTGGCGGACATCGATCGCGTGAAACCGCTCGAGTCGAATGACGAACTGCATTTCGTGATGGAAACCGTTACACAAACCCGGGCCGAATTGCCGGCCGACATGCCGCTGATTGGTTTTGCCGGTGCTCCGTTCACCTTGGCCAGCTACATGATCGAAGGCGGTTCCAGCCGCAATTATGCCCACACCAAAAAATTGATGTACACCGACCAGGGAGCTTGGTCGCAATTGATGCAGCATCTTTCCAGTTCGATTTCGATTTACTTAAACGGCCAAATCGAAGCCGGTGCCCAAGTGGTACAACTCTTTGATTCGTGGGCAGGCTGTTTGGCTTACGACGATTACAAAAAGTTTGTTCATCCGTATGTCAAGCAGATCATCGACAGCTTGCCCGCCGACGTTCCAGTCATCAATTTTGCGACGGGCAATCCGGCGCTACTGCCGCTGCTGGCGGATACGTCTGCGGCGGTGATTGGCATCGATTGGCGGTTGCGATTGGACGACGCTTGGAAAACCGTCGGTTATGACCGATCCGTGCAGGGAAACCTTGACCCAACCGTGCTGCTGACCAGTCCCACAGAAATTCGCCAGCAAGCCCAAGTCATCCTCGATCAAGCGGCGGGCAGAGCAGGGCACATCTTCAATCTTGGTCACGGCATCCTCCCGCAAACACCCGTGGACAATGCGATTGCCTTAGTCGATGCCGTGCATGAACTGAGTTCGAAATGAATTGAGTTCGACAGCACCTGCCAGAACACCTATAAATTTGCTGTTCAATACTCCGTTCGCGCGGTAGGACTGAGAATGTCGCTGCAAGACGTTTGTAAACTAAAACAGAGACAAAAAACTAAACGACTTTCCGGATATTGGATTGATGCCCGATGAACATCGAATCATTGATCGACACGCTAAACGCTGAGCAGCAACAAGCTGCTTTTCACTTGCTCTGGCAACGGCTCTCTGCCGACCCTAAGTCGCTGCCTTCTCCTGCTTGGCATGAGGAAGTTCTTGAATACCGAGCAGCAAACCCCAGCAGCAAGCCCAAAATATCGATTGCAGAAGCCAAAACGGAAGTAAAACGGATGATCAATGAACGTCGAAGTTCTTGATAAAGCCAGTGCCACTTTCACAGGCTGGAAGCAGCCTGATGAAAATCGAAAATCATCGAATTTCTTTGGTTCGAAGATGTAGTATACCGAGCGTCCCATAGGGACAAAATATTGGTAGCTCCAAATGCCTATTTCAAACATGCGTCCCGTAGGGACGCGATCTCGGCGTGATCGACAATTTCTGTGGTGACGTGTCGTCCTTACGGGACGAGTGTTGAGCTGGGGGTCTGCTATCTACCAATATTTAATCCCTACGGGATGCTTCAAAAGGCTTCGCTGATTCGTTGCAGTCTGACAATGAAAATCTTGCCATGTTCACCCATCCATCTGCGTTTACATCAGACCAGGGTGAAAGCCCATATCACTTACGCACCCATTTCCGCAACGGACACGAGGGCTTCGATTCCGCGTTCGATCATCGCATCACTGACCGCGTACGAAATTCGGAAATGCGAATCGTGGTCACTGAAAATCGTACCGGGAATCACCATCAAGTTGTTCGCGATCGCGGCGTCGACGAATTTTGCGTTGGTTCCCCATGGCAGTTTCGGGAACAAGTAAAACGCGCCGCCCGGTTTTACGATTTCGTAGTGGTTCTTTAAACCATCCAGCATTCGGTCTCGCTTATCGCGATAGCGATCAACGTAAGGCGTCATGTCAAAATCCATCGCCGCGACACCAGCAACTTGGGCTGGCGTCGGCGCACAGACGAATGTGAATTGCTGAATCTTAAGCATCGTCTCGATAATTTTTTTTGGTCCGTGAACATATCCGACTCGTAAACCAGTCATCGCATACGTTTTCGAAAACCCATCGATCACAATCGTGTCTGGATTATATTTCGCTGGCGATAAATGCTGCCCGTCGTATGAGAATTGGCTGTAGATCTCATCGGACACCAGACAAATCCCGCGTCGCGCGGCCAGTTCGGCAATGGCTTGGGCTTGCGATTCTCCCGCACACACACCCGTCGGATTGGACGGACTGTTGAAGATAATCATCTTCGTGCGTTCGGTAATGGCGTCTTCGAGACGATTGATGTCGACCTGAAAGTTCGGGTACACGCTGACCTTAATACTGCGACCGGCGGCCAGTTCGATGATCGCCGGATACATCACAAAGAACGGATCGAAATAAATCACCTCATCGCCGGGATTGACCATCGACAAAACGGCCAACGTCAAACCCCCACTGGTTCCAGAGCTCACGAAAACTTGACGGTCATCGTGTCCGAATTGCTGATCGATGCGCGACTGAAGTTTCTCGCGAAGTGAGGGGATTCCCTGAGTGGGTGCGTATCCATTTTTTCCAGAGTTGATCGCATCGATCAACTCCGTTTTAATCGGAGCCGGAATATCAAAATCCGGTTGGCCGATGGAAAGATTGACAGGGTCGGTCAGATTGGCCGCGAGGTCAAAAATTTTGCGAATTCCACTGGAATCAAATTTGCGCGTGCGGTCAGCAATCCAACGATCAAGGTCAGCCATGTTTATTTCTTTCAAGTTACGGAGACTCACTGATTTTACTTCATCTCACCGAAGCATTTTAGCGTGATCTGGTTCCGTTGTCAGAAGGTGCGGGTTGTGAAAACGGAAGGGTAGGAATAGAATTCGACTCTCACTTCCTCCCCAACTTTCTTTTATTCTTCCCCAATCTGGAAGCCGGATGAGCGAACTTCATCACGAATGCGGTGTGGCTGCGATTTATCATCTACCGGGCCACCCCGTCAGCGAATTATGTCCCGGTCTTGATCCCAACCAAGCGTCGAAGCTGATCCCGCGAATGCTGCTGGACATGCAAAACCGAGGTCAACTCTCTGCAGGTATGTCTCGATTTCATGGCTCGCCAGCCAATGGACAACTGCTCGACACGTATCGCGAATTGGGAAGTGTCCAAGAAGTTTTTCGACTTTCGCATAGTGCCAAAGCCCAGAACTTGATGAATCGTTACAGTGGGCCAGCGGCGATCGGTCATGTTCGCTATGCGACCTGTGGCAAAGATGATCGTAGTTACGCTCAACCGTTTGAGATCCATCATTTCAATCGCAGCCAATGGTTTGCGTTTGCCTTCAATGGCCAGTTGGCGAACTACAAACAACTCGCCGATGAGATTCTCGCCGAACCTGATAATCATCTCGTTCGCAACACGGATACCGAAGTTCTGATGCACGAGATTTGCGTGCAATTGGAACGCCAAAAATCTCAATCGCTAATCGAGATGATGACCGCCGTCGACAAACGACTCGATGGGGCTTATTCGCTGGCGCTGGTGAATGCAAAAGGCGAAATGCTGATCGCGCGAGACCCATTGGGCATCAAGCCCATGTGCTATGCGATTGCAGGTGGACTTTTCGCCGCCGCCAGTGAGAGCGTCGCGTTGCTGAATCTTGGATTCGAACGCGGCCAGATTAAGTCACTCAGTCCCGGTCATGCGATTACGATTGTCGATGGGAAAATTGAGTTTCATCAGTTCGCCGAAAATCCGGGCCGCGCCCACTGTTTCTTCGAGTGGGTTTATTTCGCTAACGTTGCCAGCACACTCGATAACCGTGGCGTCTATACCGCGCGAACTGAATTGGGAAAAGAACTCGCCCGCATCGAACGAACCGCCGGGCTGATCGAGTTCGACGAAGACACGATCGTGGTGCCGGTTCCGGATACCAGCAAAGCCGCTGCAGACTCGATGGCTTATCACTTGAAGATTCCGTCGCAGGAAGGATTGATTCGTAATCGTTACAGTGGACGGACGTTTATCGAGTCCACACAAGAAACGCGATCGGAACGCGCGAAGATCAAATACACGCCGCTGCGAGAAGTCCTCGAAGGAAAACGAGTGATCTTGGTCGAAGATTCGATCGTTCGTTCCACGACGATGGCGGCGCTGCTCAAGCGCGTCCGCGAAGAAGGCGGCGCGAAAGAAATTCATGTGCGAGTTGCTTGCCCGCCGATCGTCGCGCCGTGTTACTACGGAATCGACATGTCCACGATCAGCCAACTCTTTGCCCCGCGATTTTATCCGCCGGGCGAACCGCTCACCGAAGCGATCCAAGATCAAATGGCCGCCGAATTGGGTTGCGATTCACTTCGTTTCCTGCCGATCGAATCGGTCGCGAAAGCAATTGGAATTCCTCGCGAGGGATTGTGCCAAGCTTGTATTTCATCGGAGTACCCCACCGCCACGGGAAGACAGTTGTATCAAATCGACGCCGCCCAATTTCGGGCAGGCATCGGCGTCACCGAAGGTCGCGCCTTTGATCTCGAACCAACTGCTTGACCAGCAAGAAGAAGATGAAAAATTGTTGTGCGAAATAGACAACCGATTTGCCTTCGTTCAACGTTCAGGATCACCCAATTCAATGACATGGTGATTCGTTTGGTTGGGTTCCACGTTCACACTCAGTCCCGAAGTGGCTGGGTCTGAGAATTTCTTTGGCGAGACCAGCTTTTGTAGAGGTGGTTGATCCGGCGCGGTCGGCAATGCTTCAAACACCTGCCAACTGACACGGTAGCTTCCCGGTGTCACGTTTTCTGACATTCCCTGTTTCGCAGCGAAACTTCCGTCCGATTTGATGTCCGCGTACAGCATGGGGAGTCCGCTGCCGCTAAACTCAAGGCTCCCTTCGCTAACTGGTTCACCATTCTTTGTCACCACTCCTGTCAGACGAGTCGAACGACCACCACAGCCAGCGACCAGAGCCAGCATCAACATTAGCGTCAACCACGAGAACTGGCACTTGAGGAACACGCGTGAACGGAGAACGGAGAATAGTTCGCGACTGGCAACTACCAAATCATTCAACATCGTTGACAACCTCTGATCCTGCCCGTGTGCTCATGTAACGATAAATGTCATGATCAATCGCCTCGCTGACGAAATGGACGGAGCCGTCGGCGTGGGCGAAATGGCCTCCGCCTTGGTGATAGCTGCGAAAGCCCATCACGTCATGCCAGTTATGAGGTTGTGGAGTCGGAGTGAAGTAGTTGAGAGGTGGATTGGTTGTCGAGTAATCGCCGTTACAAAACGCCCATACCGAGTGAATGTTGTACAGC
>JBGSKR010000606.1:0-5574 GCA_041741135.1 Mariniblastus sp. | reverse complement strand
TCGAACACAGTCGGCGCTCAGCTCCGCTTCAGCCAGTGGTGCATTTGCGATTGGGCCAATTGGCAGGAATATTGCAAGCTACAGAAAAAGGCGAACAGGACGTTGAGCAGGCAATTTCATTGGCTCCGAAGAATCCGGAATATAGAAAACTGGTCGCGCTGTTTTATCTTTATGAGGGGCAGCCGGAGAAGGCTGCGGTACATTTAAACGTATATTTGCAATTAACACCGTCAGATTTTAAACCGTTGATGCAACTGCTTGCGGGTAAAACGGCTGCCCGGATTGAAGTTTTTAATCGTAAAAAACTAGTTGAGTTGATTCTGCCGAGTGATCCGCAGATGCTGTACGAGTTCGCCCAAAATTGGGGAATGGATGATCAGCCGGCTGTGGCGATGGCGTTGAAGAGAGCGGACGCGATCTTGAAGGATCGAAACTCCGCCAGAACACCTGACCTTTTGCTACATGCCGACATTCAGCTTGCCAAAGGTGATACGGATGAAGCGATTGCGTCGATGTTGCAGGCTTTGAAGAATAATCCGATGGATCTGAAAACACAACTTCGCGTGATAAATTTACTCGAACAGCAAGGTCGATTGGAGGACGCGCTGGTTGAAGCTAAAAAATTATTGAGCTACGATCGTAACAGCAAAGTCTATAATGAGCTAATCTTTTCGATTGAAGGAAAAATCGAGAACGATAAGGATCAGCAAGAGTAAGAGCCTTGGCATCGGTAAATGTTGGAATTAAAAGTTGCGTTATAATCATCCGACAGCATGCTCAAGCATTCTCGAACTGAAACAATCGAGTTGCCGTACCAACGTTCCCGATTGCTTGCATAGTCTTTTTGAACGGCTTTTTTGACGTACCTATCATGATCATCACCATTGCTGCATTTTTACTGGCATTGCTCATCGCCTTAGCGCTGATGCCGCTGATGTCGGTGATTGCCCGACGAATTGGCTTGGTCGATCATCCGGACAAGCATCGTAAATTGCATGTTAACGCCATCCCGATGGTAGGTGGCCCAACAATTTTCATTGCCGCTCCCGTGGCCGCAATTTCCATGATCTGGCTTGGGCTTCATTTTGGGCCGACTCTCAATGACTGGACGGACAAGATTTCCGCTTGGGTTCCGCTTGGCTGGATTCGGGCAGATGTGCATCTGATTAGAGAAGACATTGTTGAGCTGTTGGGGCTTTGGCTTGCGTCGTTCGTGCTTTTGCTCGTCGGATTGGCTGATGATCGCTTCGGCATTCGTGGTCGCCAAAAATTGCTGGGCCAAATCTTGACGGCCACCATTCTGGTGATGTTTGGTTATCATTTCGATCACTTCTTCGCCATTGGAATGAAGTTTGAATTTGGTGTCTTTGCGGTGCTGATCGTTTACTTGTGGGTGGTTGCGGCGATCAATTCGGTTAACTTGCTGGATGGCGCTGATGGAATTGCGTCCACCATTGGGATCGTGATGAGCCTCGCGTTGTGTGCAATGGCTTTGTTGCAGGGCCACATTCCGGATGCGATTGTTGCCGCTGCGGTGGCAGGCTCGTTGATCGGTTTTTTGCGATTTAATTTCCCGCCCGCCAAGGCCTATTTGGGTGACTCGGGTAGCATGCTGATTGGGCTTTTGCTGAGTGCTTTGGCGATTCGTTGCACATTAAAGCAACCGTCGGCTTATGCGTTTTTTGCGCCATTGGCTTTGTTGGCCATTCCCTTTATTGATACTGCCGCCGCGATTGTCCGCCGCCGATTGACTGGGCGGAGTATTTTTACCGTTGACCGCGGGCATTTACATCATGCGTTAATGAAACGGGGTTACAGTCCGCGCATTAGTCTGTTGTGGGTGGGACTACTTTGTATGACCACTGCTGCCGGGGCGGTGATGTCGCTAACCTTTCGACAAAGTGAATACGCGTTGGTCTCGATCGTGATTGTGCTGGTCGTGATGATCGCGTTTCGGATTTTTGGTGTGGCAGAGTATCAGTTGATTGCCAGACGAGCAAACTCGGCGGCCAAGTCGTTGTTTCGCTTGACCTCGAACGAACAGCTTGCCGATATTCTGGAAAGCACCGTGCATGTTCAAGGCAACCGCGACTGGCAAGACGTTTGGAAACTGCTTGGTGATTTTGCCGAAGAACATCGTCTCCATCAAATTACCCTCGATCTCAATGCTCCTTGGTTACATGAGTCGTTTCATGCAACCCGCCGTCGATCGGACGTCAAGCGGGGTGAAGCGAAAGAGTGGTTTTCGTTGATTCCGCTGGTCGTGGGAACTCGCTCGTTTGGTCGAGTCGAAATTCATGGCGGTTTCGAAGAAAAGTTTTGCCACGCAGACGTAATTCGGAATTTGTTAAAGGTTACCGAAGACATTGAGAGATTTTTGCTTGAACCGCAAACAGTTACACTTCCTCAGGCGCCCCCGAGTCTCGAAGAGATTATCGGTGACATCTCCTCTCTAACGGAAGTTTCCGATGAGGATGAGTTGAGGGTCGTCAGTTCAACGGCGACTGAGGATCGTTAAGCGACGCCGCAAAATATTTTGAAGTCGGATGCTCTGCTGTTTGAATTCAATAAAAGAATTCTGGCATGGATTCCTGTTTTCAATCGCAGCCAATTGCGATAAATTATGAACTCGGTCTGCCTCATGGTTTTCAGCAGAATGAATTTTTGAAACTTGCGGTTGCGATTTCCTCGGTTTTTACCAACTAATCGAGCATGGAATGCATTGATGGATAGGTTGTTCTTTGTTGCCTCTTGCGACCGGTGCCATCGTAGAATCGAAAAGCCCATTTATGAATTGGGTAGTTCAACGGTTTGCGAAAAATGTGGAAAAACATTTCGAGCGTGCGATCCCAACAGTCAGTCGGCCGCAGTTGATGATCCGTTGAATTATTGGATATCCTATACTGACCACGGCTTTCCGCCACTGAATGGTCCAAGTCAACATGATTGGGATGTCTTCCGGAAACCTCGCTGAAAACGGCAAAAACGGCCACTTGATTTGCTGGCTGGTTGTGGGAAAATATCTGAAGTCGAAATTTTTTGCACATCAAATTTCTGAGCCAAACCGACTGGCCGTTTTTCGGTACAAACGATTTAATCTACCCCAAACACTGAAACTGACATCAAGGATTTAAACATGAGAGCTAGTAAATTTTCCGTTGCAACTTTTTTTTCGTTCGGTTTGACATTGCTTTTGGTCAATGCTTCTGAAGCTCACAGTGGTTTCAAGAAAGAACTCGGCAACAAATTTCCCGACATGAAAGTCAGTTGCAACGCCTGCCACGTGAAAGGCGAGAAGAAAACCGAACGCACTTCGTTGGGAAAATTATTTACCAAAGAAATGGGTGTTGCGGACATGAGTAAGACTTGGGACGAAAAATCGGGAGCCGAGAAAAAAGAGTATGAAAACACCGTGATGGTTCCCGCCTTTAAAAAGGCTCTCACCAAAATCACTGCGATGCCTGTTGAAGATTTCTTGAAGGCCGGAGTGATTGACGGTATCGACGACCCCAACGCCGAACCAAAGGATGGCGAAGGCAGCGACGAGTAACTAAAAAGTTCCGGATTGACAAGCAATCCATCAAGTCGTAAAGTACTGACTTGAGAGGGCGCTTAGCTCAGTTGGCTAGAGCATCTCGTTTACACCGAGAGGGTCGGGGGTTCAAGTCCCTCAGCGCTCATCAGGCCGTATTGGCAGGACTTCACCGTTCTCGCCAGTGCGGCTTTTTCTTTTGTTTCCCGACGTTTTTGCTTTTCGGTGCTGTCCGGTTCTGCGTCGGATTTTGTGTTACTTTCCGTTCGTGCGTCGCTTTTTATGCGCCGGATTTCATCCTGGTCAGACAAGTTCCCGGCATCAATAAAGTCAGTCCTGCGAACTAACGCATAGTTCTTCATGGCGGTGGCAGGACTGTTTCCCGCCCACTGGCAGGCACGACGCAAACCGTACTGATCCATCAAATCCGTTTCGGTGGTCGCGTAACCAGTTGAACATGAAGTCTGGGCCAACTCAATTCTGTGCCATACAGTATTGGCTGCGTCTCCATTGGAAGTCGACTTTCGAAGGAGTATGAATGTAGCTCGCATTTTTTGGAATAACATGGATTACTGGAATGGATTTTTTTATTCCAAAGCTGCTGACGGACTTCTAGATTTAAAAAATTGCGAGTGGAACAATACGGGTGAAGAAATTTCTAACGACGAATTCGTAGCGAGAATTAACTTGAGTACGATCCTAGTTCGAAAAGATGGAAGTTATGAAATTTGGTTCGAAGATGGCGGAATGTTCGACGGGCACGCAATTCTTTTACAGGGATTTTTGGATGGCGGTATTAGTGACGTCAGCTTACAAGGCTAGACAAGGAGATCACGGGAGACACCGTATATCGTTGATATCAGCGGGGAAACCAACATTCGCTATGATCAGAACTCGAACGCCCTAAGGAATTGTCCTGAAACAGGATCCCGAAATCTTAACCCGAATGCGTCAGCGAGGGACAGCGGTTCGCCCGCAAAAATCCCTCGCTAACGTATTCGGGTTGTGGTATCCGCCTGCCCCAAATGCGGAAGTTATTGTGGGACAATTCCTCCAAGTGGCACCGTCATTACTAATGTTTATTCAGCTTGCGGCCACTGGAGCAAATGATAAAATCGTTCGGTCTCATCAATCAATCAATCAAGCAAGTATATCGGGAAACTTGGGGTATTTACATTCGATTAAGCACGGTCGAAAAGATTCTAGACGACTAACTTTCCGTCAAAGATACGCTCGTTGTTTACTGCGGGAAAGGAAAGACGCTACTCTCAATCGACGATTCCGTGGTTGTGTGGGGCCAGCGATAAATAAATTGAATCAATGAAAAAAATGTTTGTAGCGGTTCACAAGTGGCACAGTCGGGCTTTATTCGGATGCACCGCCAGGAAAACTTTATGAACAATACCTCAACGGCGCTACCAGTTGTGAGCGAGCTTGCCATTCCACTCGAACGGGATGTTTTTTTGCGAACGCTTCTCAGGCATCTGGCTGGGACGTTGCAGAAGGTTGTCGGCCTCGAAGAAGCTTCGGGATTCGTCAGCGTTGTCGGGCAGGATATAGGTGATGAGATTAACGCCACCTACAGGAACGCGCTGGCTGTGGAGAACTTGAGCCGTGAGCAGGTGGCGGAAGTGTTGGTGGACCTGAAGCGTCGCATTCAAGGCGATTTCTATCTCATTGAGCAAGACAACGAAAAGATCGTGCTGGGCAACCGAGCTTGTCCGTTCGGGGAGAAGGTCGTCGGTCGCCCCGCCCTCTGCATGATGACCTCTAACGTCTTCGGCAGCATTACGGCCGAAAACTTGGGCTACGCGAAGGTAGTCATCGAGCAGGCCATCGCCCAAGGCGATCCAGGCTGTCGGGTCGTGGTATATCTCAAGCCGACGAAGCAAGCTGAAGCGGCGCATGGTCGGGAATACTTTCAAGGATAACAGGGCACACCGTGACACCGGAGCAGTTCCTCATCTTCGCCGACCCGCTGCCAGAGCCCATGCTACTTCTAGCAGGCAGAGGAGTTGTCCTTGCTGGCAATCATGCCTTCG
>JBGSKR010000605.1:0-3194 GCA_041741135.1 Mariniblastus sp. | reverse complement strand
CTCCTTACCGTGAAACCGAACGTGTTTCCCTGTTGGGCGCCGTTTTTGAGCTGCTCCGACAGTCATGGCTCCAGACTAAATTGAGGCAACGATCAATCGGCGGCCCCTGATGTTTGGCTATGGATGGGGCTTTTTCACAGCAATCCATCGAATGGATTCGAGTCGACGTCCTCAGAATTCATGCGCTGTGAAACAAGTCCGGCAAAACAACCGTCAATTAACTGCCTGCTGGCTGTTCAATCAAAATGCTCGAAATTTGAATGAGTTGGCTGCCGCACCATATCAGGACTTCAATCGGTTTGGGCAAAACTGTCGAATTCTGTAAGGAAATCTCAAGTTTGTCCGACAACCATGTAGAACGAAATTGAACGTTCCAACGTTGGAAACTCGCACGACAAAAAATCATGTACTTGCAAACGAAACCGAACATCTTATTCGGTCAGTTTTAAGCAAGTAGAAAGGCGACCAACCATGGATCCTTCGAAGAAAAGGGGCTGGAACAGAGAAATTCTCAGCCAAAGACAAAACACGATATCCGACTCGTCTGAAGGCAAAGAACTGACTGACGCGGAGTACCATTTGACAGTGGGTCGGATCGTCTCACATCGTGTTAGTCGGGGATTGGACATTGAGGGGTATGCGGACCAAGTCAACATGACGGTTGAAGAATGCCGCTTGGCATCAGCCTATGCGAACAGTTCACCCGGCATGATTTTTCGTGCTCTCGTGGAAGATTGGCCATGGCAGCGGATTCAAGCCGAACTCATCCAATCCCAACACGGAGGCGAATAAGATGCTGATATTAAGTCGAAAAAACGGCGAGTCGATCCAGCTTGGAACGGATACCACAATTACTGTGCAAAAATTATCCAGATCAAGAGTTGTACTTTGCATTGACGCACCAACCGACGTGCGAATATTGCGAACGGAACTGGAATCAGGTACAACCGATGGAACTTGCAGAAGTTCTCCGACGGTATCACTGAAAAACCATTAACACCGGATGTTGCTTGGCAACTTTGTTATGACGAACGATCCCACTTCAGACACATCCCAAGCAATCGACCCGGCAACGTGGGTGGACAACCACGGCGACTATCTTTATCGATACGCGGTTTCCCGGCTGCGTGATCCAGAGGCTGCCGAGGAGGTCGTACAGGAGGCGATGGTCGGAGCTCTTAAAAACGTCAATCAATATTCTGGTCGCAGCGGCGAACGAGCCTGGCTTCTGGGGATTCTTAAACTGAAAATTATCGATGTGTATCGTCAGAAAAAACGAAATCCAAGTAACCTGGATGAAGAGTCAGGCAACTTGGCCAATATGTTATTTGACCGGAATGGCAGTTGGAAAAAGGAAGTTCGACCCGCGATGCGACAGTCATTGGACTCAATCGACCGGGAGGAGTTTCGCCAGATCCTCAGTGAATGCCTGAAGTCGTTGCCAAATCGTCAATCCGATGTCTTCTCTTTGCGGGTGATGAATGAAGAATCCGCTGAAAATATCTGTAAAGATCTGGAGATCACTTCTACGAATTACTGGGTGTTGCTGCACCGAGCACGTTTACAGTTATCGAGCTGTATGAAGCAGCGTTGGTTTGAGGAAAATAAATGATGAAAGCCATGTTCAGCTGCAAAGAAGTATCGCAGATCGTATCCGAGTCCTTGGACAAGAAGCTTTCGATCATGACGAGAGTCAAGCTTTGGATGCACCTTGGAATGTGCGGCATTTGTGCCAGATTCCGCAAAACCATGATCCGTGTTGATCGTGAAGTCAAGCAGTTCGCCGATGAGGTGGAGAACGACGAAACCGATGCCATTGGCCAACTTCCGGTTGAAAGTCGCAATCGCCTAAAACGACATCTGACCAATTTGTATAAGGACTGACATGGAAAATTGCGACGGGCGATTCTCTACTGGGCACTCGCTGTGCCCCTTTTCGTTCTCCATGTCCTCTTGATTGCGAGATGCGTTCACGGCCGATCGGATCGAACTACAGCGATGTTGCAAGCATGGTGCCTCTACGTCGAAGCCCAGCCAGCCATCAAATCATGTCGCTGGGTCAGTCGCACCACACATTCAAAACCTTTTTCCCACAATGGCATCGTTTGGAAACAATTACGTAAGGCTTCGATCTGTTGGCCGACTTCCAGGTGTATGAAAAAATAGCGACGGTTGACGATTGGTGGAGTCAACAATTTTCCGTCCCAGTGTTCGACGTCGCCATCACCAGTCCATTGAAGAAGGTTAGAGCCCACTGCTAACTCGCGAGTGTTTGTGTCTTGTGTTGACCAGTCGGTACAGATTGCGTATACTGTTGCAGATCTGGACACCTGACAAGGAAGTCACCGCGTGAATGCCGCTTATGAAAACGTTTCCGCCGACGGGGGCGGAAACAGTTTGCGAAGATGGAGTATGGGTCCGAAACGAGAGCCGCGAGAAGCATGCAATGCCCTGGGAAAAAACATTTGAAGAATCGGACGTCATCGAGCAGGCGATGCTAGTTTTTTGGGAAAAAGGGTACGCAGCCACCTCAATTTCCGACATTACGGCAGCCACTGGAATCAAGCGTGGCAGTCTCTACAACGCGTTCGATGGCAAGGACGACCTGTTCATGAGGTCGTTGCTGAAGTACGACAGCGAGCAGAGAAAGCGGCAGTTGCTGCAACTAGACGCGGTCAACGATCCACGCGAAGCGATTGCGATGTTTTTCGACTACTGCGTGAAGGATTCTCTGAACGATCCCGACAAAAAGGGATGTCTGCTCGTCAACACCGCGCTTGATTACTCACTGCATGACGACGAAGTGCAGAAAGTGGTGTCCGATGCGATGAAGGAATTGACGACGTTCTTTGAAAAGCAAATCAAACGCGGACAGGAAAATGGAGATATTCCTGGCTCGGTCGAGCCGCGACCGACCGCCAGAGCCCTGATCGCTTTGCTCGCTGGAATTCGAGTGATGGGACGGGGAACGTTCGGCAAGACGGCTCTTCATCAAATTGCTGATCAGGCGAAACGGTTGATTTCCTAGTATTGGCAACGCTCAGGATGTTGGTTAAACTATCGAAATCGAGTGTCGACCGATCGGTACAAACTCTGTATGTTAGCCAAAAGTTGCGAGCGTCATGAAGTGTTCGCGGCCGAAAAATGTTTTGAAACGCATGTAAGGAAACCCAATCTCGTTCGTCAAATTGAAA
>JBGSKR010000604.1:0-8695 GCA_041741135.1 Mariniblastus sp. | reverse complement strand
AAACAATCGCGAAAAATCTTTTATGGTCATTGGCGACCGACGGGTGAAGATATTCTGATCACGCGGGCGTCCTCAGATCGATTTGAAATTCATTGCCATGGTGGCCATGCTGCTCCGGATTCGATTTTGGAAACACTCGAGACGGCTGGATTTCAGAAGATCTCCAGTGAAGAAATGGCGTCACACTTGCACAACAGCGTCTGGAAGTCAGAAACGGCGAAGGCACTTTCGAGGTCGTTAACACCGAAGACTGCTAAACTCATCTTGCGCCAGTACCAAATCGCCGACGAGACTTGGAGTCGGTGGAATAGTGAAATCAGGATCAATCCCGAAGTCGTCATTGCAGAATTGGAACAATCATTGCGCTGGGCTGCTTGGGGGATCGATCTGAATCGCCCACGTTCGGTCGTCTTCTGTGGTCAGCCGAATGTCGGCAAAAGCAGTCTCGTCAACGCAATTTTGGGATTTGGACGTTCCATCGTCGATGCGGTTGCCGGCACGACTCGCGACGTAATCAGCCATGTTTCGGCGATTGAAGGATGGCCAGTCGAACTGAAAGATACGGCCGGGCTGCGAGAGGCAGCGGGTGAAATCGAATCCGTTGGCATTCGATTCGCTCGACAGGAAATTTGCAATGCGGATTTGCTGATCGCTGTTCTTGATGCGAGTGAAGGCCCGGTTTTAGTCGATTCATTCTTAAATGCACTGACTGATCAATTCGGCAGACGACCGGCGATTGTAGTGCGAAACAAGATCGATTTGATTTCATCCGCTGATTTGTCAACGGTGAGCCACTTGAGTGTTCCCGTGATCGATACCTCGACGGTTACTGGTCTAGGCATGGAGACTTTATTGGCAGAGATCGGAAATCAACTCGTTCCTAAACTTCCCCCGCCAGACTTACTGATTGCATTGACGACAGCCCAACAGTCTGAACTTCGTCGAACCCTTACCTCGATCCAGGCAATGAGCCTGCAATAAACATCCATCGTTCGATGACTATCGGCTCAGCAATCCGCTCAACGAAAGGGATAAGCTGTAATCACACGGTTCCCGTCCAAAATCAAGCGAAGAACTCGGAGCGGACGATTTTTGCTCCGCTGGCCTTTTTCACCGCCTTCGAAACCGATCTTGCGACCTATTGAGATTGTGTACTCCTGATTGCCTTGGGATGATTCTGCTTTCACGTATTTCGATTTGTCTTTCACCATTTGATAAGCTTCATCGATCAGTTTCAAAATGGTCGTTTGATCGCCATCGAAAACTCCGTGGGCTGGTCGTGAAAGATCATCCCGCGCGTGTCGCATGACGTGATCGAGCCGGTGCTCGCCGCCGCCACCCATTCCGTACAGCAAACCAGCCGGTGATTGCAAGTCATCACCGCTGACCGGTTGGAGAAACGGTTCATCCGAATGATTCGATTCTGCCGGACGAATCTCTGATTCAGGGCGATCCCCTGCCCCCGTACGATCCTTCGTCGTAGGACGGTCCGCTGAGGGGGGATTGTCCGCTACCACCGACAGATCGCCTGCCACTGGACGATTCTCGGCCACCGGCTGATTCTCATCCGCATAGTAGCGATAGGCGGCGAGCAGCAAAACGAGGGCGATGAGAGCGAATTTCTTCCAAGTCAATCGCTGGCTGCTCAATGAGGACTTGTTCATCGAAGGAATCGGATGGTTTGCTTGAGTAGCGGAAAGAATAAAACTCAAAGACCAAATTTACGAAGAAGTCAGATTGGCAATTTTCGCAGACTCGGGAAAAGTCTGCAGCCGAAATCTAACGGATTTTTGGGGGCTCCAAAGGATTGCTTTCGCCTTCAGGTTTCGGTGCAACACCGAGCGTAAGCTCAATCTCGACCTCTTGCTCGGTTACCTTTTCTTTGTCTTCGTCGGTTTCGCTTTTCGGATCGTCAGCCGTAACCTCATCATCATCAACTCTTCCTTCACCTTCATCTTCCTCTTCCTCATCTTCCTCATCTTCCTGATCTTCCTCATCTTCCTGATCTTCCTGATCTTCTTCGTCCTTGCCTTCGCCTGCAATGTCGTCCTCGTCATCTGCCTGTTGATCTACTTTTTTATCTTTGACTTCGTTTTTATCGGCCTTTGGTTTCCCCGATTTGATAACGGTTAATTTGACGGTCTGGCCAGCTTCAAAACGATTCAAGACTTCTCGCAATCGTAACACATCGGCAACGGGTTCTTGGTTGACTCGCAATAAACGGTCGCCTTCAATTAGTCCGGCATCATCCGCAGCAGAGTCGGGCACGACTTTCGCAATCAACAAACCAGCTCCTTTCGAATTGGGAGCCGCTTGTACGCCCAGAAACGCCGGTGAAATCGTTTCGCCGGCTTTCAGTCGCTCAATAATTGGCTCGGCATCAGCCAATGGAATCGCGAATCCAATTCCCGAATCGTACCACTCAACACCCGCCCCAACGGCTTGCGATTGAGGATTCATTGGCACGCAAATTCCCAGCAGTCGTCCTTTGATATCGATCAAAGCTCCTCCATAATTGGCAGGACTGATGTTGGCGTCGGTTTGAATTGCGCGACCTCCGATCCGGTTTTTGGCGCTGATGATGCCCATCGAAAGTGCAGGACTTTGGTCACCATATCCCACGCCCAGAGAAAGCGCCCACTGGCCTTCTGAGATTTCATCGAGCGGAACCATTTCGGGTACCGGCATGTCGGTTACGTTCTCGATTTTTAACAAGCAAATTTTTCGAATATCGTCGCGGCCAACGACCTTGCCGATTCGTCGCTCACCATCACTGGGGATGACGGAGAAAAACGGCGGCTCTTGAATGAAGTTAAACGTGCTGGTAAGCACGTATCCATCTGGCGAAATCATGATACCGGTTGTGTTACCTTCGCCTTGTTTGCGAATGCCGCCAATGCGTCCTTTGCTCGTACCGGCACCAGCGTAAGCTTCGATCGTAACCAACGCCGGCGAGATTCGATCCGCAGCCACTCGAAAGGCTTTCGAGGTGAGCGCCATGGCGCGAAAAGAGTCTTCGGGCGTTAACGCTATTGCATCAGGTTCTTCGGCAGTTTCTTCTTGAAAAATGGGTTGCGTGGCACAAGCATCGTTTCCACTGCCAAGCCACAATCCCAGCACCGTGGCAAAAAACAGCGAGTGCGCAACAGCGGAAACGAAACAACGAAACGATTGAACATGAAGTTGCATGATTTTCAGATTGTTATAAAAATTTGATTGGAGTGAAGATCGCCAGCGGCAATCCTCCAGTCGCAAAACTCCCAAGACTTCCGCATTTGCACGGTCGGCATTGCTTGATCACCAATGCAGCGATCTATTCGCGAGCAATCGGCGTGATGGGCAGCCGTAAAAATTCAACGCCGCGCTTGACAATAATGATCACTTCATCGCCCACCGGAAGAGTGTTAAGTGTTTCTTCGTACTCTTTGATGTTGCCGATCTTCTGACCGGCAAGCGTAACGATCATGTCATCAGGCTGTAGTCCGGCCGTGGCGGCCGGCGAACCACGGCGAACTCGATCAACATAGGCCGGATTGCCGCGTCCACCGAGCTTGAACAGAATGATTCCCAATTCCGATAGTTGCGTGGGTGCTTTTGCCGCCAACACTTGTTCATCCGTTCCTGACAAAAACTTCGCCAACAATTGGCAGGGAACGGCGTAGTTCAATCTTGTGTTCGTTTCCGAGCTGCTAATAATTTTTCCCACCATGCCGACCAGTTTTCCCTCGGGCGTGATCACTGCGCCGCCACCAGCACCCGGGTTGCTGGTGATGGCATCAATCACAATCAGTTCGCCATCGTAAGCCACGTCGCGTGCGTTAAATCGAGCTGTCATTTCTGTTCGCAACGAAATCACTCCCAGTGTTGCAGACAGCGGTTCGTTTTTGTCGGCGACATTGAAAGCGTTGGTCAAAGCAATTACCCAATCGCCATTGTCTCCAATCGGTGTTGCTGAAAGCTCAAAAAAGTGCGGTGTTTTCGCTTCGATTTTCAATAGTGCCAACTGCGTTACTCGGTCGCGACGTGAAACGGTCGCCAGATGTTCACTGCCATCGGCGAGAATCACTTTGATTTGACGCCCATCAAGAAAAACGCCTTGCGTTGTCAAGATGTGTCCTTCGCCAGAGACGAGAAAGCCGGTGGAGGTGCCTTCAATGTTGCCCACCGAAGCGCCAAAGACTTTCACCATCTTTGGTTGCGAGGCAGCGATACCAGCTTCGAAAAAACCACCAAAAGATTCTTGCGCAGTCGAAGTTGTGGAGAAAACAAATACCAGGCACAGCGCGATGCTGGCCGTCCAAAGATTGAACTGTTTAATGGATGGTATTGTCATTCGTTCACCGGTGTCCAATCGTGTTCTTGGTTCTCAACTGTCATCGTTACGGTTTCGGCAATGCCAGTGATGAAGTGTCGCTGCATCGGCAAATGAAAGTCACCTACTTTCTCCCAAGCGCTGAACATGACGCCACCATCGAGATCCACATCTTTGCTGGTCGCGATTTTCGATAGTCGAGGGGCAGGCAATCCGGCGTCATCGTACATCGACAGCCAAGCAAACAATCGCGAGTTGGAAGAGTCTTCATAGCGCAACCGCCAAGCGTTCCGCTGATCAGATTTGTCGCTTCCATCAACCAGGGGTTCGCCAAGTGCGTCGAAAGGTTTATCACCAAGCAACGCTGAAATCGCCAAGGCTTGGATGATCGGCAATTCGCGAATCGCATCGCGAACAGGCAATGGTTTCCAGTCGATCTTGGCGTTGACATCATCGAAATCTTTGTCTTGACCTACACTCGCAAAAAACTCCTTGCCGTCGAATCGAAACGCTTGTTGCTGATCGGTGACATTCCAAAAAACCGTGAAGCCTGCGTTCGGAGTGAAGAAAGACTTTTGGTTTCCGAGGATTTGATCACCGTCTCTGATTGTGTCTGTCAGGCTCAACTGTCCCCCGACTTTTGAGGCTGCCGGTTTCTGCATTCCATCGTTTGCCAACCACTGAGCGATGACATAATTGGCAAATTTTTGATTGACGGATTTCATGCGAACGGTGCCGGGAGGCGCGGAAAGCAGCGTGACCATTTCCTTTGCTCGCTTGAGCGCTTCCTGCTCTTCCGGAGTGGGTTTTTTGCCACCCTTTCGCTTTGCAATCTTCGGCGGCGGCGGATAGGGAAGTCCCACCAATCGAGTGTGAATCACACGAGCCGCTGCCCCGTCGGTACTGACCTTCAATGTGGCTGGCCAGTCAGCGGGCAAAGTGCAAATCAAATTTGTAAACTGGTTTGCATCGAGGATCGCTTCGCCTTCGAATTCCAGCAGTTCATCGCCTAGTTTCAAACCGAGTTTGGCGACGGGCGAATCGCTGTTGATGGTCGAACAAACGACTTTGCCACCACGATCAGAAAAGCTCGCGTCGAGAGTGCCGTGTTGGACAAGTTTGGTAGCCAGCAATTCCGGGATGAAATTCTTTATTTGGTTTGCCGAGATCGCATATCCCAATCCAACGTTCACGCGGCCACGATCCTGAAAGCTTCCCCGTCCATTGATGCCAATCACGCGAGAGTGAAAATTAAACAACGGCCCACCTGAGTTTCCGGGATTGATGGAGCTGTCGACCTGGATACAGTTTCCGTAAACCAATTGATTGCCACCATCAGCGCCGGGTTGGTAACGCTTAATCCCGCTGACGATCCCCAGCGTGATCGTGGGCGACTGATCTTCAGTCAAAATGAACGGGTTTCCCATCGCGAGCGCCCAATCACCGACTCGAACCGCGTCGGAATCGCCAAGCGGTGTAAATGGAAACTCATCTTTGCCGACAAGTTGAATGATCGACACGTCCCCACCGGGATCGGTGCCGATTAGTTTCCAGCGATAGAGTTTTCCGTCTGCCAAACCGCCCCAGCCTTCGACGCCCGCCCCCATAATGACATGATGATTCGTCAATGCAATTCCGCTTCGATCGATGATGACTCCTGAGCCCCCGCCACCACGATCTTCACCATAAATCGCGACAACCGAGCCAATCACTGATTGGATAGCGTCGACGCGTTGTTTTTCCAATGCTTGGACTAACTTCCACTCTTCGGTCGACAGAGAATCGGCTTTACTCTTTTCGTTGATTTCCGTTTTGGGCGATTCGGCGATCGTTGAATGAGCTGGAGCAAAGGCCAACCAGGTCAGCACGATTGACCAGAGATGAGGCAGACGAAGGCGATGGTTCATTTTTATTTATCTCAAAATTGCAATGCGCAAATAAGTGTTAGCCGTTTGGCAGTCGGAACATGAGAAGATCAAGCGCTGCCTGTTAGGCCAAGCAGCGAATTGAACGATGACTCAGAAGAACGAATCGCAAGCAAAGGAAAAAACCTCAGCTGTTGTAGTGGGTTGGTAAATTCTTCTCCGCCGTTCGCCTCAAGTATCATCGTACCTGTCCAACCAAGAACTCAGAACGACGCTTAATGAAAAAGTCAGCTAAAAAAAGGCTGGTTGCGAAAACGTTCATGCTACTTTGTGCGGACGAAGCGAGCGTTGATCCAATTGCAATGGTCGGCCAGATCAAAATCATTGCCTGGGTAAACAACCAAAGCGATTTTCTTCATTCCGGTGATGTCCAAGTCCAATTCAACTGGCATCCCAGTTCCCTCAATTCGTCCCGACCACAGCTTGATGCCATCGCCACGAACGACAACTTCGCAATCGCCGCGGCCACGCGTTTCTGTGTCAATTCCAACGGTGGCCATGAAGCGATCAAAATTGTCCGGGTTTTGAAAAACTAATTCAGTAAACGCTTGCGTGCCGAGCCCCTTTTTGAATTCGGTGATCGTTTGCGATTTTCCAACATGCAATGTGAGTGGATGATTTTCGACACTTCGATTTTTCTGCCAGGGACGCTGCAGTGCAAATTCGGTTCGTTGCACAACTTCGATGGGATCGATATCAGATAGGAACAACAAGCGATCCGAGCGAATATTGATGCCGGAGAGATAAGTGGCATCGACTACGAGCGTGCTACTGCCAGCCAATTTCAAAGTCAGTTTCCCGGAATTCAGGTCTTTGATTACGCCGATGATCGTCGAACCGTCAGTGAGGTCGAGGGTGGCAGCAAGACCTTCAGGTGTCGGCAATCCAAGATCAGCCATCACAATGGCTTTGATTTTGTCCCGACCAATTTTCCTGGATTCATTTTGGTAAGTGATTTGCAAATGTTCGCCATCAAGTCCCTCAATGATTCCGGAAATCGCACGTAAGCCGTCATTGGTTTGAACGAAAACAGCGTCTTCATCAACCGATGGTTCGGCGATTCGTCTATCAATTTCGGGAGCAGTACTCCAAACGATCGCGCGGGCCGACTGAAGGGGAATCTCGCTCAATCCCGAGTCCGATTGAAAAGAAAGCGTCTCGGCAGAAATTAGCGGGTCGCGGATTGATAGTTGCCCGCCATTGGCAAGCTGGACAAAAATAGAGCCGGCAGGAATTGCCGTGGATTCATTCTTGGTTTTAATGTTGAGAATATCGCTAAGGCTGAGACCCACAGGAATCTGTTGGCCGGACAATTTGCCGTTCTCCTCGATAGCATCGATCGTTGCAGTCATGCTGGTTCCATCGAATTTTTCGATCGTGACCGGGCCCAACGATTGAGCTTTTGAAGTGGCATTGAATGAAAAGCCTGCCAGTGCCAGCGAAATCAGGAAAAGAAAACCAAGCCCGCCCCCCAAGTCAAGTTTCTGTTGTCGTCGAAAAATCATTTTCATTGTCGATCGAGGAGAAGTGGACAGATTAGAGCTTGAATGTTTACTAGGTCGATTTCGGATTGAATTACTCGTCTTCGCCGTTGGCACGTCGGTAGTACTCTTCAACGATGTCGCGGTAGCGCGCGGGTAGTTTCTCTTTGATCGCGTTATTGGCTGGGTCACGACTGCGATCACGCAAGCGACTCCATGGACTTGCGGGCGAATCGTCGAACGTCTTCGTAACGGCCTCACCATTAGGATTTGAGCTTTGTCCACCCGTATCGCTTTTTCCGGGCTGATCACCTGGCTGCTGCCCAGGTTGGGGAGCCGATGGTTTTTGTGCTTGCTGTTTTTTGGTGTTTTGAGATTTCTTACTGCTAGAGGCGGCTTCTTGTTTTTCTTTTTCTTTAATCAGTTTTGTCAACATGTTGACAATGTCGTCTTGCTCTTTCTGCGTGTTCTCGTCAGTCTCGATTAGTTCCAAGCGTCGTCGCGAGAAGTCCATGTGCTGGTGAATGTCGGCCAACTTCCCGTCCTGAATCGCTTGCAACTGCTGGATCTGCCGCCAAGCACTGACGCGCAGTCGCTCGGCCGCATCTGGGTTCGTCTCAATGAACTTGAAGAATGACTTGATCGCGTCACCGTTCTGCAGCATACCCGCTTGAGCTACGCCAACAAAATACTGAGCGTCACCCTGATGGAGTGTGAATTCCTTCAGTTCGTTAGTCAGTTTCTGTAAACGAGGCAGCGCCTGCTCGAAACGTTGATGATTCATCAAGGTGCGGGCGAGATAAAAAGAGGCGTCGGCGGCTAGGAACGAATCCGTCGAGTCAGCGAGCGGAGTCAGGAGGCGGATCGATTCGGTAAGATTGTCAGCATCGGAAGATTCCAGTCCTGCGGAATAATCCGGGTAGATGACCAGCAATGATTCGGTAAGTGCGTCCTGCGGTCGGCTGGCAAGTTTTGCG
>JBGSKR010000603.1:0-1534 GCA_041741135.1 Mariniblastus sp. | reverse complement strand
TGTCAAACGAGACTTGATTTCTACCCGGAGCGTATTGATCGGCTGGCCAGAAACGGGAACTGTCGGGGGTTAAGACTTCATCGATTAGCATCAGTTGACCCTCAAACCAACCCCACTCAAATTTTGTATCGGCCAAGATGATGCCTTTTTCAGCAGCGAAATCGCGACCGCGAGTGTAGACAGCCAAACTTTTTTCTTTCAACTCATGAGCCGCATCGGTTCCCACGGTTGCGATCATTTGCTCAAACGAAATATTTTCGTCATGCCCTTGTTCGGCCTTGTCGGCGGGCGTAAACAACGGTTCAGGAAACTTCTCGCAATTCTGCAGGCCAGCGGGCAAATCGATTCCGCAAACGGAACCAGATCGTTGATAGTCTTTCCAACCCGAGCCAACGAGATAGCCACGCACCACACATTCGATGGGGACAACCTCACATTTCCTAACGATCATTGATCGACCATCCAAATCAGCGACGTTCAACTCGGCTGGCAATTCGATCGAGCCGATGTCGGTAGAAATGAGATGGTGGGGTACGTCCAAAAAATCGAACCAGAACTTCGAAATTTGGGTCAGCACTCGCCCTTTGTCGGGAATCGAGGTGGGCAAGATGTAATCAAATGCGCTGATCCGATCACTGGCGACCATCAGGTAGCTTTCGCCAAGATCGTAGACGTCACGTACTTTGCCGCGTCGCACGAGTTTCGTCATGATAGGAGAGCCGTTATGTTTCAGTTGGAAATCAAGAGACTGGGCAGCGACGATTGCCTTTGATCACCAAAAATATAATGAACCTTCACGCTGACTAAAAGTCCCCGCATTTCGCAAGAATCTGTCGAACGCCTGTTTCGCCGAATTAAAAAACGGGCAACAATACGATTTTGAAATCTCGCAGGAAACACTGATTGATGTTTGGATTTCGTTTTCGATTGCCCGCTGACTGGAAGCTCAGTCCGTACCAGCTCAACTCGATTTTCGTGGTGGGTCTCGACGGGATGCCGTGGCCATGCAAAGTCAAAATGGAATCGTCACTGACGGGAACCGCGGCAAGCGATGCAAAGCCGATCTTGGAGGTTGTACGAAATCAAAACGAATCGGGCCGAGTTTATTTTATTTTTCCGTTTGCTCAGCACGGCGAAATGTTGATTTGTACCGGCACGCTGCCCCTCAGCGACGTTGCTTACGATTTGCTGAAGGAGCTGGCGCGTGGAACTTTGAACCGCTTACGGAATCAGTTATCGATTTGGTCGGAAGGCGGACTGATTATCGATGACGCCATTCATTTGTTGATCACTCATGCCACGCATCGGTTGAGCGCTGCGATTGTGGTTCAGGATTCAGTCGAGCAAGACCGGCTTGCGACCGAATCGTTGGAGCTTTCTATGTTAGCGATCTTTGAGTTGTCAAAAACGTATGGTAAACAGATCGCACGATTCCGTCGCGAACATTCCGAGTTTACCTCGTTTTGGTCGGCGGTACGAAAAACCGAAACAACCGAGAGTGACGAATTCATTTCCAGGATGGTGAAATGGAAGG
>JBGSKR010000602.1:0-2129 GCA_041741135.1 Mariniblastus sp. | reverse complement strand
ACAGGCCAGTCCCATCAGCGTATTGCCATACGTCGGTGTCATGTAGATGCCGCTTTCTTCAGGCGGCCCACCGAACAATTCTTCTACGCAGTAGCGAGTCCATTGCGGTGTGAACTCGGTGCCGCCGGAAAAGATTCCGGTGATTCCGGTCTCAGCCAGCGTCATCCCACGCTCTTCGAGTTCGAGACAAAGCGACTCAATCAGCTTTGGTGTTCCAAACATGCACTTGATGTTGTGATTCGCGGTCAAGATCGTGATCGCTTGGTCGATGCAATGTTTTTTGTACTCTTCCAGATGCTCCATCCAGCCTTTTTTGATCAGCTTTACCACCCACCGCGGATCCAGGTCAATGCAAAAACTAATACCGCCGCGAAACTGAGCGAGATGCTCGACAGCCAATCGCAATCGACGCGGACCTGACGGGCCAAGCATCAACCAATTTCCACCACGCGGGAAATATTGATCGGGCAAGGTGCCGCTGAAGACTTCGTAGTCAATTCGAAAGTCATCCACGACCACGCGAGACTTCGGAACTCCGGTTGTGCCGCCGGTCTCAAAAACATACGTCGGGCGATCGTTCATGTCGGCCATTCGCCAACGTTCGACCGGGCCGCCGCGCAACCAATCGTCTTCGAAGAGCGGAAACTTATTGAGGTCTTCGTAGCAGTTGACTTCGGTGAGCGGATCGAAATTCAATTCCTTCTTTTTCGCCAGCCAAAATGGACAACCAGTCGATTCGTGAAAATGTCGCTGAACAATTTCGACGGTGTGCTGATCAAGTGCGGACTTGGCTGCAGCGACGGACGACTGAAGATTCGATTCGATGGTTGTCATATTTGGCTCTCCGCCCATTTTTCGATGATAGTAAAATGCTGTTTGGAAACAGGCTGAACCGAGAGACGCGAACCTTTTCTCAGCAACTCCATTCCGTCCAGTGATTTAGTTTCTTTCAACTCAGACAACGTGATCGACTGGTTAAACTTCTTCTTGAATTCAATATCGACCATCATCCATGTCGGTGATTCGTGTCGCGATTTCGGATCGTAATGTTTGTTGCTTGGATCAAACGCCGTGAAGTCTGGGTAGGCTTCTTTGACGATCAAAGCAATGCCCGCGATGCCGGGCGGGTCCGCATTCGAGTGATAGAACAACACGAGATCACCGACCTTCATCTCGTCTCGCATATAATTTCGGGCTTGGTAGTTGCGAACACCGTCCCAAAAAGTCGTTTTGTTTTTCTCAGCGGCGAGGTCGTCGATGGAATAAGATTCAGGTTCCGTTTTCATTAACCAATATTTTGACATCGGATCGAATCAATTTCCGTTGCGAATATTTCCGGCGCGAAAAGCCGCAGCCATTGCGCGGGGCACTTCGGCTTCGGCGAGAACCAGTCTTGCCCGTTGGCTGGCAACTTCAGCCTTCATTTCTTGCTCTTTGGCGATCGCATCCGCGCGACGTTTTTCAGCAGCGGCTTGGGCCACACGGGTGTCGGCTTCGGCTTGATCGGCTTGCAAGCGTGCTCCAATGTTTTCACCTACATCGATATCCGCAATGTCAATCGAAACAATTTCAAACGCAGTGTGGGCGTCCAAGCCACGCTCGAGTACCGCACGCGAAATACGATCAGGATTTTCCAGAACTTGTTGATGTCGATCGGATGAACCGATCGAAGAAATGATCGACTCGCCGACTCGCGCGATAATGGTTTCCTCGGTCGCACCACCAATCAACTGCTCAAGGTTGGTTCGAACGGTAACGCGAGCACGGATTCGCAGTTCGATACCGTCCTTGGCCATCGCACTTAACATATTTTTCCCGCCGCGTTGCGGGTCGGGGCAATCGATGACTTTGGGGTAGACGCTCGTTTTGACCGCGTCCATCACGTCGCGACCAGCCAGATCGATGGCGGCCGCACGATCGAAGTCCAGGTCAATATTCGCACGTTGCGCTGCAATGATCGCGTTGATCACTCGCAGCACGTCACCGCCAGCGAGATAGTGGGCTTCGAGCATGTCGGTCGTGATGCCGCTACGCTTGCTGATGTCTAACCCAGCTTGTTTCGCCATGACTTTGCATTGCACAATTACGGCAGGACGAACTTTTCGAAATCCCATCCCAATCAAGCTCAT
>JBGSKR010000601.1:0-2904 GCA_041741135.1 Mariniblastus sp. | reverse complement strand
ATCTAATGCCGGACGGATTGAGCGATCAAGTCCGACAGTGCCTAGTGAGTGGCGATGTTGGGGCCGCGCAAGCCGCTTGCAACGCTCGACCAAGTTTTCTTTCGTTCGTTCTGATGCATGGAATCGCCGAGCTTGAATTCGGATGGAGCGCCGTCGAGAAATCGCTAGAAGACGCACTCGCCGAACAATCCGCTCGCTTGTTTCGCAAGATCGAATACCTTTCCGTGATTGGCAACATCGCTCCCATGGTCGGCTTGCTCGGAACCGTCATCGGAATGATTTTGGCTTTTCAAAACGTCGCTTCCACCCAAGGCACCGCGAGTGCCCCACAATTGGCAGAGGGAATCTATCAAGCCCTTGTTACCACCGTCGGTGGCTTGATCGTGGCGATTCCATCGATCGGCGCGTTTGCCATTTTTCGAAACCGCATTGATCAGTATGTCGCCGAAGCCGCTTATCTGGCCCAACACGTTTTCGCTCCGCTGCGAAAATCGCGAAAGAAGTAGTACGATGGACATTCCTGTCCGTCGCTATTCAGATGGTCGGACAAGAATGTCCAACCTACAGAAGAAGTGGTCGGACAGGAATGTCCAACCTACGAGCCATTCAAGATAGCCAAACTGCCGACTCCCAACTGCCTACTGCCAACTTCTAATGAAAGCTCCTCAATCCAACTCGAACCGTCGCTACGGCTTCAACATGACGCCGATGATCGACGTCGTGTTCCTGCTAATCATCTTCTTCCTCGTCAGCAGTCATCTCGCCCGACAGGAGTCGCAGATTGATTTGGACTTGCCTGTCGCCGCTTCGGGTGCCGATGATATCGATCAAGAAACGCCACGACTGACCATCAACGTGCAACCCGAAGGTTCGTTGCTGCTGGCCGGTCGTCCGATTCTTGCTTCGGAACTCAAAGAGCGTTTCATTGCCGCTCGCGCAAAAGAAGGCGACAACCTTGAAGTCCGAATTCGCGGCAGCCGATCCGCACCGTACTCGACCGTGGAGCCGATCATGCTCGCTTGCACAAATGCCGGCATTTGGAACGTGACCTATGCGGTTTTTCAACAGGAGCGGCCATGAAACGGCCCAGCCCTCTCCTGCGCCGCGGCAGCGCGGTCGATCTTGATTCGGCCATGACGCCGATGATTGATGTGGTGTTCTTGCTGCTGGTGTTTTTCGTTTGGACGGCCAGTTTTCAAATCATCGAACACATTCTTCCCAGCAAAATGTCGGCTCAAATGGGTTCCGAGTCAGCCGAAGATATCGAACCGCTTCCCGCCGACGATTTCGCCGATGTCGTGATTCGAATTCGCTGGGACGGTGTTTCTCCGGCTTGGTTTCTTAACGAGCAAGCTCTACCGACGCTCGCAGATTTGACGAATCAGTTGAAGACAATCGCCGAGATTCAAACCGAAGCACCCGTGATCCTCCACCCTGACTCAACCACGCCGCTGGGGCATGTGATCGAAGCCTACGATGTCGCGAAGCTGGCCGGTTTCGCCCAAGTCTCCTTTGCGGTCAACCCACCGAGTAAATAAAACCTGTTTTGGGGATTTGTAGCGGAAAGGTACGAGCCGTCCGGCACTACTGAAGTAGACACTGATTTTATAAGTCCCGAAGGGCCGACAGAATGTAGCCATTGGTGTCAACCCATGTTAGGAATTGGCCCGAATCGAACGAAATCATGCCGCTGGTAAAGTTTGGGTTAGAAGACGGTTGGGTTAGAAAATGTTTGAAGTCGGTCTGGTATCTTTTAACCCCTCCATTTTTTAACCGACCTCAAAGACTCCGAGATTCTCCGCTCCTCCGTCACTCCGCGTTTCAAATCACTAGATTTGAGCGTGGTCATTGTGGGAGGTTTTGGAAGCGCGGAGGTGCGGAGAATCGCGGAGATAAAGTCTTGAAAAGAAATAAAAAGAAAAATTCTCATTCTTCAACACACGATGGCTTCACGCACACTACGACTTGCTCGCGACTCAGATGTCGTGAACGGTTTCAATTTTCTGCCTACATTTTTTCTCTTTGGGACGCCACAAAAAATCTCATGACCTTATTCTTCGTTTTCGTTCTCTCTCTTCAGGCCCAAACTTCCGCCCACAGCTTCGCGGTGGACACTGCCAATCTCTCTCCCGATCGATCCGATGAACTCAAGCTGATCGAAGGACTGCGCAGCCGTCGTCTGTTCGATTTGGCCGAAACCCAAACACGAAAACAGCTCGCCAAACCGAACCTGACTCTAACCGCAACCGCTCGACTCACCAACGAATTGATCAAAACGCAAACCGCGCGTGCTTTGTTTGCCAGCGACACGGGGCGCGAATCAAACTGGAAAGCCCTCGAACAAACGGCAAATCAGTTTTTGGGAACGTATCCGAATCATCCGCGACGGTTACTCGTCGAAGTCCAAATCGCACTTAGCGATCTCGCGCACGGCCAGCAATTGCGTCAAGAACTTGCCGCCGAAATCGTTCCTGAATCGTCCCGCGAACTTGCGCTGAACGTTTTACGGAGAGCCAATTCTCGCTTGAACGAAATCAATCGCGCGATTGAAACCGCGATCCCGGAACATCGCGGGCGAACACTCGGCCCCGACGAACTGACGGTCGATGAACTGATGGCACTTGGCACCAACGTTCGTTATCAACTTGCGGTTGTTAATACTACCCGCGCTCGGCTGTATCCGTCGGATGATCGACTGAATCGGGTCGATGCGCTTAATCAAGTCTTGCAGCGACTGACGGAAGTCCAACGAGAAACGGCCTCCGATCAACCTCTTTGGTGGGACTCGCAAATCTTGCAAATGGAATGCTTGATTTTGCTGAAAGAATTCCAGCAGGCAGCCGATGTGGAACAACGCTTGCGAGAGTCGCTCGGAGAAAGCAAAGAAGCCACTCCACCATCTTT
>JBGSKR010000600.1:0-3391 GCA_041741135.1 Mariniblastus sp. | reverse complement strand
CCGACAATGGCTTTGTTGCGTTGGACTTGAAGTCCAGTGATCGTCGATACGAGACGACTGGTCGGCACCAACCGCTCGGAATGAATGGTCGTATCACAGTTGTAATAATCGCGGCGAGTTCGCATCGCCATCACGACTTCTTCCAGCGAAGCATTTCCGGCGCGTTCGCCAATGCCGTTGATTGTGCATTCAATTTGACCGGCGCCAGCCTCGACACCAGCAAGACTGTTGGCAACGGCCATGCCAAGATCGTCGTGGCAGTGAACGCTAATGATCGCTTGGTCGATGTTGGGCACGCGATCAATTACGTTTTTGATGCAACGTCCCATGTGCGTAGGCGTCGCGTAGCCCACGGTGTCCGGACTGTTGACAGTGGTCGCCCCCGCCTTGATGGCCGCTTCGATTACCCGACAGAGAAAATCAGGTTCGGTACGGACGGAGTCTTCGGCGGAGAATTCAATGTTGTCACAATAGCCTTTTGCACGTTCGACGCCAGCGACCGCGCGCGCAATGATCTCGTCGGGAGTCATCTTCAATTTAAACTCGCGATGGATTGCGCTGGTGGCAAGGAACACATGGATGCGTGGATCGTTGGAATGCTTGAGGGCTTCCCAAGCGCGATCAATGTCTTTGTCGGAGCATCTCGCGAGGCCGCAAATCTCGGCACCGCGAAAGTTCATCGCAATTTCTCGCACGGCTTCAAAGTCGCCGGGCGAGGCGATCGGAAAACCTGCTTCAATGACATTTACCCCAAGATCGATTAAAGCTTGAGCGATTTCCATCTTCTCTTGAAAGTTCATGCTTCCACCGGGCGATTGTTCACCGTCGCGAAGAGTCGTATCAAAAATTTTTATCGTTCGAGGACTGGTCATTGGCATGGCTTTGGTAGAAGTAAAAAATCGTCCGCTGTCGCGAATAAGCGTTTAATTATTGGTCAAATAAGCGAAGTTGAAAAGATCGCATCAAAGAAACCTGCCGGCAGCACCCATTCGATTTGACTTGGGTAGACATCATTAGTAGGCTGTCCGATTCAAGTTCGGGGCTTTAATTTTGACGAAAATCACTTTACGATGAGAGATCGTGATAGCGAATAAGCACCGAAATACATTATTTAAATGCGATGAGTCATGATCAAAATTTGTTACGCTAGTTTCGGATTAAGGCTGATTCTCTTAAGTTTGGGGAGTTTGATTTTTTTTGGCTCGTTAACGAACGCTCAACTGCTCGACCAAACAGAACGAACTTGGGTCGATAGTACTGGTAAGTATCAAGTCATCGCTACCTTGGTTGAGTTTGAGGGTGGAATTGCGGTACTACGAAAAAAAAATGGAGTGAAGGTCAAACTGCCGCTCGATCAATTGTCGGGTGAGGATCAGAAATACCTTAAGTCTTTAGCGATGACTTCGCCAGCGACTGGCTCGGATTCAACTCCAACGGAATCAAATTTACTGCCGGCGGACAACCAAAATCAATTGCCAACGAGTCCGCCAACAAGCCCACAACCAATCGAGCTAGGTCTCAGTCATTTTGATTCAACCGACGTCCCGCCAAGTCCGATCTCGCCAGCTCAGCCGCCAACGTCCACCGACTCGACAGTTGCTGAAGTGACACCTGCAATCAATGAAGGTTCACCCCAACCACCATTGCTCGAACTAGACAAAACAGGCAGTTCCATTGCTGCGGAAAAATTTTCCGACGACGTAACAGATGGCAGCTCGATGACTCAGATGTTAGCTGAACAGCAGATTCCCGCGTTGAGAAAGCAGCTTGCTAAATTGCTAAAGAGCTGGCCGAATAATCCCACGCCGGAGTTGATCGCTGCGGTGACGAATGCTAGTCAAACAAACGATAAATTCGTTCGGAAACTGGCACTGCAGGTTTTGTCCAAGTATCGCGGCAAAGATAGTCTACAAGTTTTTATTCGGTTGATGGACGACCCTAGTTTCGATGTTCGTTGGACAGCCTATGAAGCAATCGAGACTCTCAACGACGATCGAGCTATTGATGCGCTCATCGAACGATTTACGGGTGAAGACTCCGGACGAATTGGTTCAATCTTGGTGTCCTATGGCCCTCGTGCGGAAGAGAAGGTAGCCTCCTTCCTGCATAGCGAACAGTCGAAGAACGTTCGCTTGTCCGCGCTCAGTTTGCTCGCCAGAATTGGCACTGAGAAAAGTATTCCTGCGATCGAGAAAGTTCAACTTTCGGCAGAAGACTCGTCAACGCGAATTCAGGCGGAAGCGTCGATTGCCAGAATCCGCGAACGCCAAGCAGTGGAGCAGCCAGCGGGACAACAGCCTTGAATTTTATTGCCGCCTGCGCATTTGGTCTCGAAGCAATCGTTAAACGCGAATTGCTGGCTCTTGGCTACCAGCCGCATGTCGCTCAACCGGGTCGCATTCGATTTTCCAGTGATGAATCTGCGATCTGCAAAACCAATCTTTGGCTGCGGACCGCTGACCGCGTGCTGATCGAAGTCCTTCAGTTTGACTCGCCCGATTTTGATGCGCTGTTTGAGACAGTGAAGGCTTTCGATTGGTCGGAGTATCTTCCCCGCGATGCTGCATTTCCCGTTAACGGAAAATCACGACTATCCCAACTGACCAGCGTTCCGGCGGTACAACGAACGGTTAAAAAAGCGATTGTCGAGAGTCTCAAGAAATTCCATGCGACGGAAACGCTCGACGAGTCGGGACCGCAATATGGCATCGAAGTCGCTTTGCTCAACGATGTTGCGACGGTTACGCTCGATACGACTGGGCCAAGTCTTCATAAGCGAGGCTATCGTCAGCTTTCGGCAGTCGCGCCGATCAAGGAAACACTTGCCGCCGCTTTGATCGATTTGAGTGTTTGGAATCCGGAACGATTATTGGTTGATCCATTTTGCGGATCGGGCACGATTCCGATCGAAGCTGCACTGATTGGGCTAAATATTGCTCCCGGACTGAATCGCACTTTCTCGTCCAGTGATTGGCCCATGATTCATCCGACACTGTGGGTGGAAGCATTTGATCAGGCCCAAAATGCGATCATCCGTGATCGGCAGTTGCAGATTGTCGGCACCGATCGCGATGCCGATGTACTGTCCCTCGCCCGCTTTCATGCCGAGAAAGCTGGTGTTTCCAACCAGATTCATTTTCAACAAAAATCGTTCGAGGAGCTTCGCAGTAATCGCGAATACGGTTGTATCGTAACCAATCCGCCGTATGGCGAACGTCTGGAGGATCAGTATCAACTTGAAAATTTGTATCTCAGCATTCCGGGCGTGATGCAGCGACTTCCGACTTGGTCGTTGTTCCTCATTACCAACATGCCCAGTTTCGAGACGATGATTCAGCGAAGAGCAGATCGTCGCCGCAAACTTTTTAATGGCCGCCTCGAGTGTACATAC
>JBGSKR010000599.1:0-4474 GCA_041741135.1 Mariniblastus sp. | reverse complement strand
AGTCGTTTGGATTGCTCGAAGGCTTCGATGCACGCCGCCCGAGGTTGTTCGGCATCCCACAAATAGCCTTCGATATAGCTGACCTGGGATTGAGCGAGCAAGTCGGCGTCAATTTCCGATTTGTGCAACGTCACTGAAATTCCGAGATGCGTACACATGGTTCGCTCAGCATCGGGCGTCGTCAGCACCACACAGGTTCCGGTTGGCAAGGCGGATTCGGGAGCCATCGGCACAGGGAACTCAATTCCGCTTTTCTGCATGTCGTGTTTGTAAAACTCGCCGTTGGTATCGTGAGCGACCTTTCCGAAATAAACTCCAGTTCCACCGCTCTGGGCCACCGCGACCATCGTGTTGGCTGCGGAGCCTCCAGAGGCGAGGTGCAGGCTCTTATGATCGAGTTTGGCCAGCACACGAGCCTGATGTTCGCTGTCCATCAGCGCCATCGAACCTTTGTTGAGCTTGAGGTCGGCCAATAAGCCGTCTTCAACATGAACCAAAGTATCGACAATGGCGTTGCCCACGCCGCAGACATTAAATTTTTTTGCAGAGTTCACAGAGATTTTAAAGTTAAAAAAAGAGAAAGGGAATTGCCACACGACGCCGGAGGTCGATTATTACCCCGATCTCCAAAATGCAATAGAGGGGCGAGTCTGCCAACCCTCGACGGTCAACTCACGACTCTTTAAACTATCCGCATGGCCAATATACGAACTTTTATCGCCGTGACCGCTGCGGATCGCGTTAACCGAAACGTGACCAGCGTCGTTCAGCGATTGGCGGCGACCGGAGCCGAGTATCGCTGGGTGCCGCCGGAAAATTTGCACGTCACTTTGAATTTCGCTGGCAATATTGTGGACACCGAGGTGCTGGAGTTTTGCAATGACATCAAATCGGCGGTGAAAGATTGCTCGCCTTTCGAAATGTCCTTGCAGGGCGTCGGTGCGTTTCCCACTCTCGAACAGCCACGCACGATCTGGATCGGCGTCGATGAGGGCGCGGAAGTGCTCAAGTCGTTATACAAGAAAGTCGAAGCCGTGTTGTCGCATTGGGGCGTCAACAAAGACCGCAACGAATACGTACCTCATATGACGCTGGGACGAATTCAACGGAGTGGCCGCTGGAACGAGTCTTTGCAAACAGCCATGCACCGGTTGCGAAACCACGACGGAGGCGTTTGCAATGTAGATTCCGTCATCGTGTTTTCCAGTTTTCAAGACAATGGCGGACCGACGCATACGCCGATGGCGACGATCAAGTTGAGTTAAACCTAACATTGCCGCAACTTACTATCGAAGGGCCTGTCTGATGAGGAAGTTTCCGCGACTGACGTTGGTCATGCTTGGAGTCATCGTTGCCTTTTTGGTGCTCGATGGGAGTCTCGAAATTGCTTCTGCCCAAAATACTGCTGTTCAAGGGGCGGCTGCTCAGAATGCCGCAGTTCAAATTGCTGGCAGCAATGATCGTGTTCGCATTCGTGAGATGTTTTCGCTCGCGCGGAACATCAAGCCGCTGCATCAAAAAATGGGACCCGTTCGGCCGGGCGATTGGTTGGCGTCGCATTCAGAAAAGGGCCAAACGTTTTCGCAATACTTGCGATCAAAACCAATTACGCTTACTCCCGATCGAAACGTGCTGTATGTTTTGCCGATGGGCGAATTCGATGAGAATCAGCAAAAGATCGTGACGCTCAGTGCCGAATTTTTGGGGCTATATTTTGCGTGTCCGGTGAAAACGCTCGACACAATTTCGCTCGCTGATCACATTCCTCCAGCGGCGAAACGTATTCATCCTGATTGGGACATCCCGCAAATACACTCGGCGTATGTGCTTGAAAAAGTCTTACCGCCGAAAATGCCTGCCGACGCCGTGGCGCTCATTTGTTTCACGACCAGCGATCTGTATCCGGAAGAGGGCTGGAATTTCGTTTTTGGGCAAGCCATGTTTCGCAGTCGTGTGGGCGTTTGGTCGTTGTATCGAAACGGTGACCCGAAAACAGAATTCAATTTGTGTCTGAAACGGACGCTGCGAATTGCGACTCACGAAACGGGACACATGTTTTCGATCCCGCATTGCACGGCTTATGAATGCAACATGTGTGGATCAAATAGTCTTTCAGAATCTGATCGCCGTCCACTGTATTTGTGTCCTGAGTGTTTGCCGAAAGTCGTCTGGGCAACGGGAGCTGATCCGGTTGAACGTTTCGAGAAGTTAAAAGCGTTTTGCGAGACGAATGAACTTGATGAAGAAGTTGAGTATTTTTCAAAAGCGCTGCAGGCGCTGGAGTAGAAGCGAAGATTTTTTTAGAAGGGCGCCTTAAATCTCGTAAAGTTTTTTGCCACGAATTTCACGAATCATCACGAATCGAGTTCTGATTACATTCGTGTAAGTTCGTGTGATACGTGGCGAGATATCCAGCAAATGATTGGGTTAGAAAATATTTGGGTTAAAAAATGGCGAAGGTCAGTCTGATATCTTTTAACCCCATCATTTTTTAACCCATTTTCAGAGTAAGAAACGTGGGCAAGTCCAATCGGGAGCGACCACTGCTCAAACGGCAGATCGAAGGATAAACGATTTTAGGTTCTCAAAACCTCAAGCGAAAATTTCTCGCACGACGCGGGACGGTTCGACGCCGGTAAGTTTCAGGTCCAGTCCTTGAAATTTCTTGGTGAATCGTTCGTGGTCGATACCAAACAAATTCAGCATCGTGGCGTGCAAGTCGCGTACATGAACGATGTCTTCAACCGCGTTGTAGCCCAGTTCATCGGTGGCTCCGTAGGTCATGCCGCCTTTGATGCCGCCGCCCGCCATCCACACACTGAAAGCGTTGATGTGATGGTCGCGTCCGGTGCCTTGAGCCATCGGAGTCCTGCCGAATTCACCTCCCCAGACTACGAGAGTGTCATCCAATAAACCACGTTGCTTGAGGTCTTTGACCAGCGCCGCACTGGCTTGATCGCAGTCTTTCGCAGAAGTCGTAAAATCTCTCTCCAAATTTCCGTGGTGATCCCAGCCGCGATGATACAGTTGCACAAAACGCACGCCTCGCTCGAGCAGACGTCGCGCGAGCAAGCAATTGGAAGCGAACGATCCATCGCCCGGTTGCTTAACCCCGTACATCGCCAGCGACTCGGGTGTTTCAGTGGACATACCAACCAAATCTGGAACGGCTGTTTGCATTTTGAAAGCCATCTCGTATTGAGCAATGCGAGTCGCAATCTCCGGATCGTAAACTTTTTCGGTGAGCAAGCCATTTAAACGTTGGACTTCCGAGACGACTTGACGCTGCGTCGAGTGGCACACGCCTTCAGGGTTACCGATGTAATGGACGGGGTTGCCTTTGGATTGAAAGGCAACGCCTTGGAATTTGCTAGGGAGAATTCCGGCGCTCCATTGCCGGGCAGATACGGGCTGAGCTCCGGGACCTTGAGAAGTCATCACGACATAACCCGGCAAGTTCTCGGTTTCCGCTCCCAGTCCGTACAAGAGCCACGAACCCATGCACGGACGGCCCTTGATGATCGAACCGGTGTTCATGAACGCGTGGGCGGTGTCGTGGTTGATCTGTTCGGTAACCATGGAACGAACCACACAGATGTCGTCGGCGATCGAGCCGATGTGCGGGAACAGCTCCGAAATCTCCAGTCCGGACTTGCCCCATTTTTTAAACTTGACGAACGACTTGCGAGCCTTGAGAGCAGAACCCTGGAGTTGAGCCAATTGTTCTCCAGCGGTAAACGAATCGGGAAACGGCTGACCATCGATTTTGTCCAGTTCCGGTTTCGGATCGAGCGATTCGAGATGCGACGGGCCGCCTGCCATGCACAAGTGAACGATGCGTTTCGCGGTGGGCGCATGGTGTGGAAAACCGGGAAGTGCCGGCCACGGATGATCGCCTTGCGAGCCCGCCGCTGTAACTTGGTTTGGCTGCAATGCCTTCAAATTACTTTTTTCCAAGAGCGAGGCGAGCGCAAACGAACCGATTCCGGCAAAGGAATTTGACAGGAACGTGCGACGTGAGTGGTTGATGTTCATGACTTAATACCGAGTAATAGTTTCGTGCAAATTCAAAATGACGCGACAGACTTGTGCCCAAGCCGCTAGTTCGACTTGATCGAGAGTCGTGGGTGGAATGAAGTTGCCATTCTCGGTCAGCAACAATTTCGTGTCGGCTTCATTGGTGCGATAATATTCCGTTTGTTGTTCGAAAAATGTTTTCAAGCCATCGCTTTCGATTTTCGACGGAGCGCGCGCGAGAGCTTTTTGGTAAGCCGTTCTTAGTCGTGTTTCGAAATTGGCGTTCGATTTGTCAGACAACAGTTGCGCGGCGAACGCTTTGCTGGCTTCCACGAATTCCGGATCGTTAAGTAGTGTGAGCGCTTGTTGTGGGCTGTTGGAAGGCACGCGATCGGCGGTGCATTCGTCGCGAGACGGCGCATCAAAGTTGGTCAACATCGGATGCAAGAAAGTTCGT
>JBGSKR010000598.1:0-4030 GCA_041741135.1 Mariniblastus sp. | reverse complement strand
ACTCGCTTCGGTCCAGGAAGTCGATCCTCTGGACAACGTCCTTCCCGGTTTGATTGCCGTTCAATTAAAAGCCGGCGGTACCGGAGCGATTAACAGCATCGTCGTCGACGATAAGGAACGTTTCGACGGCCCCGACATGTATCAGCAGCTCACCCGCTACGTCGAAGGCGTCCTTGCCTCAGTTGGCGATCCGGAAGGCGTCGCCAACACGGAAGTCGAGTTCGATATTGATTACGAACTCCGCTACGGCGATACCGTCAAAGGCATCGAAGCCGTTTCCGGCAAAATCGATGGTGACAACGTTGTCAAACTGATCAGCAAAATCAGCTTCAAAGACAACTCGCCATCCGGTTCCTGATTGACGATTCAAGGGTAGTCCTTAATGTTGTCGTCTTTCGTTACGCAAAAGACGACGGTCGATGAAAAACTTGGGAACAGTTTTGGTACACGACCTACGCTCTTGGGTGGAATTGCGAGTGAACTTTCTTCAGCCGAGTTTGATCCACGTGCGTGTAAATCTGAGTCGTGGCAATGCTCGAATGTCCCAGCATCTCTTGCACCTGCCGCAAGTCGGCTCCGCCAGCTAGTAGATGCGTGGCAAAACTGTGGCGCATGGTGTGCGGACTGATCGATACCGGCACGCCCGCAATCAAGGCATATTTCTTCACCAACTCCCAGATCGCTTCCCGCCGCATTCGCCGTCCGCCTCGCGAAAGAAACAGCCAGTCGATTTCGGACGGGCGTTTTGATTCGAGTCGAGGACGCAGTCGCTGCAAGTACAAATTGACCGCTTCAATCGCCGCGTCGCCCAGTTGCACCATCCGCTGCTTCGAACCCTTGCCGTGACACTTGCAAAACCGCTCGGCAAGATGCACGTCACGCAATCTCAAATTCGAAATCTCAGAAGCTCGACAACCAGTTGCATACAGCATTTCCAACAAAGCCCGATCGCGAAGATAATACAGCTCGCTGCGGTGCGGAGCGTTTAGAAATTGATCAATTAGCTTCGGAGAAAGAACTTCTGGCACCCGCTGCCAGAGTTTTTGGCTGCCGAGCAATTCAACTTTGTTGTCAACCAGCACGCCTTCAAGCTGCAGATAGCGGAAGAACATCTTCACCGCCACGATGTGCCGAGCGATAGACGCGGGGGCCAGTTTTTGATCGCCCAGATGCCCGACGAAATCCGACAATTCGGAGATGGTAAGTTTCGCAATCTGTCTCTGCCCCAACCATTTGGAAAACCGCCGCATATCGCGTGCGTAAGCCATTACGGTATTCTCCGCCAGATGACATTCGCTGCGGAGGTAGTCAATATAAGCTTCCCCCCACCGCGCCGAGGCATCGGTTGGATTCAGCGGTCTGGACTTGAGACGTCCGAGTTTGCTTAGCTGGAATTTTTTCATGCACACCAGTTTTCGACACACTGCCGAAAACGCAAACACTTGAGTCGAGAAAGTGCTGAAATTGCCAAATGAATTGTCGCCCGAAGACGCAAGGCCCTTATATCCGTCAAGCTTTAACAGCATTCATGGTGCATCGTCGAAGCCGAAAAAATTCTCGAAAAACAAATCTGGCTCCCCCTCTCCCCGAGAATTCGGACGATGACGGCGCTTTAGCTCATCAAGCTCTATCCGAATTCACGAGGAGAAGGGGGCTGGGGGGTGACGGGTTTTTGGTTACGTTAATTCCGCGTTAATGCTGGCTGGGATTGAACTTTAACTTTCGGATTTTTATACCTGCATTCGCGATCATTCGCGATCATTCGCGTCATTCGCGTCATTCGCGGGCAGCGATAATGGCAATGATTAAAAGTGTGTTGCCCGCGAATGGCGCGAATCCACAGGAATGTTCTCTTCGTCCCAATAGCGCGATTGGTGTGTTCCGCAGTCGCGCTGAACTGGCGAACCTGAACCCCGATGCATCCGAGTTTGGAATTACAAAAATCGCGTGACTCAACCCACGACAGCTTCACACAACCTAAGTTCGCCGTGCCACCAACACGCGATTGAGTCCGGCAAAATATTTCACGATTCGTACGAACTCCAGATCATCGGCATCGTCCACCATGCGGCGGCAAGCTGCCATGTTGATCGGGCTGGATTCAAAGATCAGAAGTCCGCCGGGCAGCAGTCTCGAAGCGGACTCGGAAATCAATCTGGCAATGACTTCCGTCCCGTTCGGGCCGGCGAACAATGCCATCTCGGGCTCAAAGTTCTTGACCGAATCGTCAACGGTATCGATCTCGGCGGTGCCGATGTACGGCGGATTGCTGACGATCATATGCACGGCCCCACTGCCCGCAGGCAATGCCGCGAACAAATCGCCAGTGAAAAAACGAATTCGAGAAGCAACCCCGTGAGTTTCAGCATTCTGATTGGTGATCGCGATGGCAGCCGGTGACAGGTCAAGTGCTGCAATTTTGCTGTCGGGCAGATACTTCGCCAATGTTACTGCGATGCAACCGCTGCCCGTTCCGACATCAATGATCCGCAACGAAGATTCTGTAAATTCTTTGGCGGCCTCTAACGCCGCTACGATCAGATGCTCGGTTTCCGGACGCGGGATCAGCACGTTGGAATCGACGGCGAACTTGAGAGAATAAAACTCGCGATGGCCAACGATATAGGCCACGGGCTCGCCCGCTCCTCGCCGCTTCACCCAATCTCGAAAGTGGGCGACCGAATCCGCAGGCGGGACATCATCGAATCGCGTGTAGAGTTCGATCCGGGCACAACTCAATGCTTCGGCGAGTAGAACCTCGGCTTCCAAACGCGGGCTGTCGGCGTCGACTTTTTGAAAGTATTCGGTCGTCCATTCCAGCAAACGCTTAATCGACCAAGCTGATGAAGAAGTTTCAGACATTTTAATCCAGTGAACCCATCGAAGTACGCATTTCCTGCCGATCGTGTTCGATCAATCCGTCGGTCACAAATTGCACGTTGCCGGCGATAATCTGATCGAGTTTGTAGAGGGTTAAACCTATTCGATGATCGGTGAGCCGGTTCTCAGGAAAATTATAGGTGCGAATGCGTTGACTGCGATCGCCCGAACCGACCAGCGTCTTACGTTGATCCGAGCGTTGTTGTTGTTCTTTTTGTTGAAAGTGATCGTACAATTTCGATTTCAGAATTCGCATGCCTTTGGCGAGATTCTTGTGTTGCGAACGTTCTTCAAAGCATTTGACGACGATACCCGTTTCATGATGCGTGATGCGAACGGCAGAAGCAGTTTTGTTGACGTGCTGGCCACCGGGACCGCTACTGGCGGCGTAGCGTTCGACATCGTAGTCTTCGGGGCTGAGGTCGATCTCGACGTCTTCCGGTTCCGGCAACACGGCGACCGTGGCGGCGGACGTGTGAATGCGGCCTTTGGTTTCGGTGTTGGGAACTCGTTGCACGCGGTGCCCACCGCTTTCATATTGCAACTCGCGGTAACAACCTTCGCCTTCGATCGAAATCGTGACTTCCTTGAATCCTCCCAATTCGGTGGGACTGGATTCGAGCGGTGAAAATTTCCAGCCTTTCATCTCGCAATGTTTGCGATACATCTCGTACAGATTTCTGGCGAACAAAGCCGCTTCGTCACCGCCAGTGCCCGCCCGAATCTCCATCACGCAGCGAGTGCGATTTGCATCTTCACCACCAATGGTCATGTCTAATAAATCGTCCCACAGTTTTTCACGAATCGCCAACAAGCGTACTAGCTCTTCTTCAGCCATCTCGACCTCATCGGCATCGGAAGAATCGGCCATCTCGCGTACGCCGTCGATTTCTTTCAGCACTTCCTTGAAACGTTTGTACTTGCCTGCCAGCCTGGCCAGCGATCCATGCTCGCGAGCCACGGAAGCCATCATGTGAGAATTGTTTTGAATGTCCGGATCTGACAGTTTTTGTTCCAGCTCTTCAAAACGATAAAGCTTTTGTTCCAGCATGTCGCGCATCGTTGCAACCCGCACTTCCTGAGATGAAAAAGAATTTCAAAAACCACTACCGGCACCGCAGAAATCACCTTCGCCTCGACCGGGTTGGCC
>JBGSKR010000597.1:0-5759 GCA_041741135.1 Mariniblastus sp. | reverse complement strand
GCGGATGACCGTTTCGCAAATCGTGATGCGTGATGCCTTTGCCGCCGTTCATCGCGTCCATGTGTTCCAGCAGATGATACAGTCCGTAAATTGCCGCATCGACATCGCCCGTATGTCCCGATTCAGAAATCGTGTGCATGTTGCGAATCGGAAATCCAATCGACGCCGCCGCTGAATCGATCGCCGCCAACACCGCTGCCATCGCATCGGTTCCCGTGTCGCGACCTGCCAGTTCATGCTGAAGCGGAATTCCCAGCCGATTGGAAACGGCCGCGATCATCGAATTCAGTGAAGCGCTGGTCACCGCACCATGCGTCAACGTATATCCCTTGCCCATCTCGACTGGTTCGTAACGACGATCACCAATGCCGGGAGCTGCCACAAAATCATGAGCCACATCAACGGCAATCGTCACGTCCGGGCGAAACTGTTCTACCAACACGCGACTACCAAACCGTCCAATTTCCTCATGAGTCGCCAACGCGCCGAGAAACCGAACATTCTTCAAACCGGATGTTGACTCGGCGATCAACCTCGCAATCTCGGCTACCACGAAACAACCCAAACCGTTATCCAAATAGGCACCCGCGTAGGTATTCGGTGCGAAGCCGCGTTCAATCGGTCGGTCATAAATGATCGGATCGCCAGGACGGATTCCCAAGGCATCGATCTGCGCTTTCTTGTCTTCGCCATGAATGAGCAGTTCCAAATACATCATCTCAGGTTTGATGCCCATGTCGCCCGTGCGCAATTTTGGATCGGCGAAATGGATCGCTCCGATCGCTTCGATAGTGCCGCCGCGAATGGCTCGCCACTGGTCGGATTGAGTTGGGTCTTCGCTGAACAAAATGACTTTGTGACCGATCAGCGTCGTTGGCAACATGGAATCTGTATTGACCCAAATTTTTCCGTCTTCACTGACACTGCGAACCTGCATTCGAATTTTGTCAGCATGACCGATGATCATCACGGAAAACGCATCTTCCGCTTCGGGTGCCGAATCGACGACGATACCCGCGTTGCCTTTGAAACGATGGATGGCCCACGAGTCAGGCATGAACGATTTCAAATGCGGCTCCAGCACACCGTGGGTCATGGCGGCTTCCAGTCCGATTGGACTAGGGGCGGCAAGAATCGTTCGCATCAACTCAAACCGATCATCGGACATCGGCAACTGCCAAGGCTTCGTAGAGCTACTCACAGGATGGGCTTTCTAACAAGAAGGGTTGCTACAGAGTTCAATTTCGGAACTCAATTTCGAAAGCAACATCATAGCGGCAATCGCTTGCGCGAAAAATCCGGCTAACGACAACTCAATTCAAACTGAAGCCCGGAGGAAAGTCCGCCCGATAACCGCTTGAAGAATTTTCGGGTGCCCCTCCTGCTTGCTGCAACAACTCAAGGACGATCTCTGCGCGACGACAGACATTCACTTCATCCAAAATTCTTTGCTGATCAATGGGTTCGACTCCGCAAGAATAACCAATTAAATCCAACAATTGCCCTAGCGGCAAATCCTGCTCCAACATTAAATCGAGCGACTCCTCATCAGCGACGGGGCGCTCAGAAACAACTCGGCGGAATTCCGAAATGACTTGCCTTCGCAAGTTCGTCGCCTGTTTAGGTGAACAATCTACTTGTTCATCTAACAAATAGATTTCAGCAGTGCGGTATGGTTTTTCAAGGTCGACTAACTCTCGTACAATTCGCGCGCGGCGAACTCCGATCAACAGCAAATTGTAGCGACCATCATCGAGACGACTGTGAGTAACAATTTTTCCGACACAAGTCGTAGGCCACAGAACAGGCGAATCTATCGATTGCGGTTTCGCCGTCAAATCAATCAAGGCCATCGAAATCAGCTCGTCGGTTGCCAATGCGTCCGCCATTAGCTTTCGATAACGCGGCTCGAAGATATGCAACGCTTGGATTACACCGGGAAACAGCACCAAATTCGGAAGCGGAAATAGCCGGACGATGTTTTCAAAATCGTCCGGCAACGTCAAATCCACTTGGTCAAACGACATGACGATTACTCTTCCATGTGCATGAAAATCTGGATCACGTACCAGAACAACAAGGCCACCGAGGCAAACAGGGATAACGAAGCAGCCACATACTGATCGGGGTTGTAATGATGCAGAACGTTTGAAGTGTTATACAAAATCACTCCCGACGCCAGCACCACCATCCCGATTGAAAAATACAGTCCCAGCGTGAATCCAAACGCAATCCCACCAACGATCAAGCCGAGTGCGATAAAACTACCCGCAACCAACGCCCATTTCAAAAACGAGAAATCAGCTTTGGTGACCAACACGGTCAACGTCAGACCACCAAACACAACCCCCGTCACGACGCCTGCATGCCACAGCAGATTGGGGTCTTTGGCGTAATTCTGAGCAATGTACAGCAGCGGCACGAAAATTAACGCTTCAGCAATCACATACAAACTCAAACCAAGATATTGCATTTGACGTGAAGTGTTGCTGTGAGCCCATCGTTCGGCGATATAGCTCACGAACATAAACGCACCGAGCACAATCAACCAACTCCAACCACCCAACAATCGCGGAATTATCTGCTCCAGCTGATCGTGGAAAACTGTCAGAATAATCGCGTCGAGGGCAGCAAACGCCAAAATCGCTCCGAGCAAATGCAAATAAGTTCGCTGCATGAACGTGGCTCGCACATCCGCATTAGCTCGATCAGCCACCGAGGGATAACTAAAGTCGCGACTTTGGTAAGGGTTGTTGTTCATTTTCAGTTCTCGGGAAAGGAAGGGTGATTCGAAAATCGGATCAGCGTTAAATGTGTCATTTCATTTTCACGTAACGGAGACGTCAAAGCAAGTCTACCATGAATTGTTGCCGTGGTTGTGACCGTTTTCGAATCTTTCGGCTGACTCTTTTTGAACGCAGATCCCACGACAATCTACTCCGCGTTTCCGCCCAAGCCTTGACAGACCCGCACAGCCACCACACAATCAAATGCGATTATGCTGTCTCAGTCATCTTCGTCTCGACGAGTCCAACCGAAAGCACCGACATGATTCTCTCCGGCGACGAAATCAGTCAGAATTTGGGAACCAACATCAAGATTGACCCTTTTAATCCGGAAAATCTGAACCCCAACAGCTACAACCTCACGCTACATCACGAACTCGTCACCTACGAAGAGGTCGTGCTCGACATGCGAAAAAGCAACCGCGTGCGACGCCTTGAAATTCCAGAGAACGGATTGGTTCTTGAGCCGAACCGACTGTACCTCGCTCGCACTGTCGAGCGTACCGAAACGCATAACTTAATCCCGATGATCGAGGGACGTTCTTCAATCGGTCGTCTTGGTTTATTTGTGCACATCACCGCCGGTTTCGGCGATGTGGGTTTTAAGGGTTTCTGGACACTTGAAATGTTTGCCGTTCAGCCCATCAGAATTTACGCAGGCGTTCAGATTTGTCAAATCTTTTACCATCAAATCCATGGCGCGATCGAAGAATATTGCAGCGATAAATACCAGAATAACCGCGATATCCAACCGAGCTTGTTGTACAAGGAACTGAATCCAAACGCCGACATCGAAGACTCTCAATTGTCACTCGGTTTCGGAAAGTAGAGCCCGCTGCGGCCAGTAACCTTGAATTAGTGGGACTCGCCGGAGATGTAACCGTTCATTGTGATTTCGAAAACTGTTGTTTATCGACGAGGTTCGTAGCCGAAGTCGTGAGACTTCGGTTTTATCTGTTCGGTAAATTTCCGAACTCTCGCGAGTTCGGCTACTGAAGAATATTCTTTGATTTTCCTTTGTCATGGCCTACGTCAAACCACGCAATCGAAGAATTCGCCCTCCTCGAACCAGTTCTTCTGCGGACTTAAACTCGCGCTCGATCTGCTACAACTGCTTTCGGCCCGCTGATCATTGCTTTTGCGATGCCACTTCACCGATTCAAAATCAAACTTCACTGCTGATTCTTCAGCATCAAAAAGAACGTTCGCATCCGTTCAACACCGCCCGCATCGCCCATCGCTGCTTTCAAAATTCGCAGTTAATCACGGGACGCAATGATGTACTCGCGTCAATGAAACTTCCGCTTCATTCGGATGCTGCATTGCTTTACCCCAGCCCCGATGCGCAATCACTCGATGCAATTTCGATTCACGAGCGGCCCTCACAAATCGTTTTGATCGACGGAACATGGCATCAAGCTAAAACGCTACTCCGCGACATTCCGGCGATTCAAGGATTGCCCCGTTATGGCCTCTCGCCAGCCACTCCCGGTCAGTATCGCATTCGACTTGAGCCAACCGATACCTCGCTATCTACCGTCGAGGCAGCAGTCGCGGCGTTGAAAGCGCTGGAGCCAGAGACGGTCGGCATCGAGCGGGCACTGGAAACATTTCATCGGATGATCGAAATTCAATTGGCGCATCCACAGGCAAAATATGACGGCGTTCCGCTTGAGCATCGCGAGCAGATAACTCCCAACATCCCACATGCGCTGATTCACGATTGGGAGAATATCGTAATCGCTTATGGTGAATCGATTCAGTGTCCCACTGGCACGCACGTTCCGATCTATTGGGTCGCTCAACGAATGTCCGATAGTGACAAAAGCGAAGCCAACGTCTTTCAGCGCGCGATCATCCAGCCAAGCACCACGCCGACAGTGCAGCAAATTGAGCAGCACCTAAAACTTACGGCTGACGATTTCGCGAACGCAGTTTCACCGACAATATTTGCTAAAGCTTGGAGCGAGTTTCTCCGCCCCAGTGATACCCTCGTTGTTTACAATCACAGTACGCTTTTGTTACTGGGACGAATCGGTATTCCAATCGGGCCCCATGCTGTTCTCAAGAGCGTTAAACTTTCTCCAACCGAAAGTGTTGGTTCGCTTGAACAACGACTGAACCATCATCGCTTGCCGTCCATGAAACCCGTCGCCGCAGGTCGAGCTGGCGAACGCTTAGCAGGCTTGCAAGCGTACGCAAAATTCTTGCGCGACTCTGTTAAAATCTGCCGCACTTGAGGATCATGCGCTTGGATTTCCAATTCTCTCGCGAATTTTTTCAAGTTTCGCTAACTTGGTTCTTGTCGGTTCGAATTTGCTAGGTAAAGTTCAGCGTCTCGAACCAATTCATGTTAAGAATTGGTTTTTGATTTACACCAAACACTGCTTAAAAATTTTCCCAAGAGCCACCATGTCAAATATCGATCTGTTGATGGATAACGCCCGCCTGCGTGACGAAATCGAACCATTTCTCGATGAATCGGTGACGCTCGTCGATATGGATCGCATGTCAATCGTTCACGAGAATGAGTTCCTCAGCTCCTTGTTGGCTTGGGAAAAGGCTCCGGTGTTGCCGATCAGCGAGTGGTTTGAACCAGAACTGCTGATGCCGCCCCATGAAACGCTTTCCGATGCCGAACTGAATCAGCAACTGCATCAAACGATTGGGCGTTTGTATGAGAAAAACATTTTGCTATTTCACACCGAGCACTTGTCCGATCGTCAGCTTTATTGTTTGATCGTTCGCGACATTTTGCCAGCGGAAGAAAAGAAAATCGTGTTGCCGCTGAAGTACCTCAAATGGCAATGCTTCGACATCGTTGAAGACGAAGAATCTTGGTTGCGATTCTACGCGACCGCCGAAGAAAGATCCGATTGGGCAGAAGAAACCGGATTGCGTTTACCGCCGAAAGAAGTTCTGCCGTTTCCTCGCACACTGCCACAACAAAATCTTTAGAATTCGTGCCTCAAC
>JBGSKR010000596.1:0-4892 GCA_041741135.1 Mariniblastus sp. | reverse complement strand
CGGGCAGCATTGGTCACCGCGATCAAGCTGTAGCAGCTAATCTCCATCGCCATGTTGAATCCGGCTCGACTGGTTTCGACCGTATCGCGACCCAAATCAGCCCGATCAGCGAACGCGATTGAGTGCAGCAGAAAATCGATTTTTCCGAACTCGTTTTTTGCCGTTTCCATCACGCCAGCGATCTGCTCGTCGTTGTTCACGTCCAGCGGCAAGAGAAATTTGGGCGAACCGCCCGATGTCGTTTTTTCGAAACACTTTTCCACGCGACGGCGGTTTTTCTTTTTGTCATCGTCTTCACGGTCGGGAAGATGGGTGAATCCACACTCGCCGCCTTCGGACATGATTTTCTCTGCGATTGCCCAAGCAATCGAGCGATCATTGGCGACGCCGAGAATTAAACCTTTTTTGCCTGTAAACATGCCCATCGGCGGAGTTCCTTTTTATTGTGGTGACTTGTGTTTTGCTTGTTTTTGTTTTGTTGGCGTTCTTCGAACCGCACCCTTTGATAACAGGTTTCCTCCCGTTTCACAATTACTCCGACAACTAGAAGCTAGACCTGAACTGGCCAAACATGCTATTATGCCTTTATAGAGAGACTACCAATGCCACAATTGAACGTAGACGACATCGAGAATGAGCTATTCATTCAGCTGAGGGAAATCGCCGAAGACGAAGGCGAAAGCATCGAGGAGTTGGTGCGCACCATTCTTCGGAATGCGGTGAAGGAAAAACAATCGAAACACTTGGCAACAAGGCTGATCGACCGATTCTCTTCCGACGGTCTCAAGGATGACGAATCGCTAGAAGGTTTAAGGGACCAGCAAGTTCAATCTCCTGATTTCGGCCAATGATTATCTTAGACGCCAACGTCCTTTCCGAGTTCATGAAATTGAAACCGGATGAAAATGTTGTTAGATGGTTGTATTCGATTCCGACGGGCGACATTTGGACGACCAGCGTTACGATCTTCGAAATTCAATTCGGATTGGGGCTTCTTCCTACTGGCAAACGGAAAAGTGGACTTGTACACCAATTTGAACAGGCATTGAAGCATGACCTCAACGGAAAAATTCTAAATTTTGCCGAAGACACTGCGATGGAAGCCGCCGACGTTGCCAGCAGATACAAGAATGCTGGGCAAGGCGCAGATGTCGTCGACATGCAGATCGCTGGTTTTGCTTCGCTCCACGATGCAACGTTGGCCACTCGCAATACAAAAGACTTCCGTTTTGCAGGGATCAAGCTGATTAACCCTTGGCAGTTCACGCCGTAGCATTGCGAACATCTGGAGTTTTAATCAACGCGACAACGTGTACATGAGTGAGTTCAATAATTCCGCCAACCCCCTCCGGATTTTACGGAAATATGTTTTCTAGTTCCCTTTTTTACTCGTTCCCGTTTCTTTTCCTTTATTGATTGCGAACGAACCTATGCCGCTGGCCCCTATCGTCGAGAAATCGAATACAATGCCACGTTCCCACCGCCTGAACTGAATACACAGTGGCAACAGCGGGTTTCCCAGCAGTTAAATCCAGAAAAATAAACGATGCGGAATATGGAATTTTCCGAGCAGATCACAACCGGAAAAATTGGATTGGCATTGCTGCCGAAACTGATTGAACGAGCGTCGCGTGAAACGGGCGAAGCAGAGTATCTCGCCTCGGCACTTGAGTTAATCAGACAGGAAACGAAATCGAGCGCGGGAATCGTCGCTCAGGGCGTTAAAGGTCAGTGGCGTGTGTTAGCCGAGGCAAAACTTTCGGCGGGCGCGTCAGCGCCTCTTCCGACCGACTTGCTCGCGGAAACTCTCGATTCCGAACGGTGCCAAAGCAGCGGAGACTCAACCGCGATTCCGCTGACTTCGACTCATTCATCCGGCGAGTTGATCGTTCTCCAAAAATCGACTGTCACCTCGCGAACGGAGCTCGAATCCCTCGCCGCTGCGTTTGGCCTCTCGCGTCAGCTTCATCAGCAAATGAATTCTCAGGCGCGACGCGCCGATCGCGCGACGGCAATTCTGGAGATGACGGCACACTGGAATCAATCTCGGCGAACGGATGAACTACTTGAACAAATCGCTCATGCTTCAACGCGATTGCTGGGAGCTGAACGAGCCACCATTTTTCTGCCGGACAAAACGGGCACCCTGCTGATCGGCAAACCGGCGCTGGGCGTCAAAGACAACACGCTGCAAATTCCTGCCGGTGTCGGTGTCGTGGGGCAAGTCATGCAGTCCGGTCAGCCTGCTCGCGTCGATGCCGATATCTCGATCGAACAAAAACAGATCAATCGCAACATCGATCAAGAGTTGGGATTCAAGACGCGAACGTTGTTGTGCGTTCCGATGACCAATCAAGATGGAAAAACAATCGGTGCTTTCGAACTGATCAATCGACTCGAAGGCAACTTCACCGACGAAGACGAATTGGCTTTGGCCGAACTCGCCGCTCATGCTGCTGTCGCGATCGCTGGCACGCAACACGTGGAACAGTTGGTAACCTCGCGTCGCCAAGTCTCTCAACTGGCGGCGGGACAAGTCGAAATGATCGGCCAGTGTGCGGCCATCGAAAAACTTAAATCACAAATCGAACGCGTCGCCAACACGGATTTGGTAGTGTTGATTACCGGCGAGAACGGAACCGGAAAAGAAGTCGTTGCGCAGATGATTCATTATCTCAGCGATCGTCGCGACGATGTTCTGGTGGCGGTTAACTGTGCCGCGATCAGTGAGACGCTGCTCGAAAGTGAATTGTTCGGACACGAGAAAGGCGCTTTCACCGACGCCCATCAGGCTCGCGAGGGAAAGTTTGAACTCGCTAACGGCGGCAGTCTGTTTCTTGACGAGATTGGCGACATGAGTCTGAGCGGTCAATCTAAACTGTTGCGTGTACTGGAGGATCGCACCGTCGTTCGCGTGGGCGGTTCGGTTCCGATTCCAACGACTGCCCGCATGATCGCTGCGACGAATCAGGATTTGGGGGGATTGGTAAAAGCCAAAAAGTTTCGACAAGATTTGTTTTTTCGGTTGAGCGTGGTGCCGATTGAACTTCCACCCTTGCGAGAACGAGGCGACGATGTGATTTTGTTGGCCGAGCATTTCCTGCATCAGTTTTGTCTCAAGGCTCGCCGCGAGACCCCAACGCTGTCGGCTGCGGCGAGGAAACGACTCTTGCTGCATTCGTGGCCGGGCAACATTCGCGAACTGCGCAACCAAATGGAACGACTGGCTTATCTGAGCGATGGGGCGAAAGTCGATGCGGAAGATTTGTCGTTCGTGAACGCTCCAGCGGCCGAGGGAAATGGTTTTTCGATGGACTTGCCACTGACCGACGCGACGAAACAGTTTCAAATCGATTACATCCAGCATCATATCGACCGCTGCAAAGGGAAAATGACGGACGCGGCGGAACGCATGGGCCTGCACCGTTCGAATCTGTATCGCAAAATGAAACAGCTCGGCATGCGTGACAGCGACGAAGACGAGGGATGAATGAGGGATGGCGATGTCGTAACCGTTCAGGGTTATTTCGGAAAATATCGTTGATCGACGTGATAAGTAGCCGAAGTCGTGAGACTTCGGTTTTGTCTTTCTGGTGAATTTCCGAACTCTCACGAGTCCGGCTACCATTCGTGAATGGCTACGCGATGTCGTCCACGAATTTTGTGGGCCGGGAGCTTCCAAATGGTCTTGACGTTTCGCCAATCGAAATGGTAGAAGCCGAAACATTTTGTATCTGCATTAGAGTGACGGGCCGATTGATGTTTAGCCAACTTTCCAAAATCCCACCGATTGTCTGGTTAGTCGTGGGCTTTGTTTTTTTTCTTTCCCCGCACGTTTATCGGTATGCCGTTCATCACCCTGACGAGAGACATTACACAGACGCGGCCATGCACATGGTCGAATCGGGAGATTACCTGACACCGCGTACCGCCGCTGGCGATCTTCGTCTGAAGAAACCGATCGTGGCTTATTGGATGGTCGCCACAAGCTATCAGCTGTTCGGTGTATCGCCTTTTACTTCGCGACTACCCTTTGTCCTGATGGGGGCAGGAATCGTCTGGCTGACCTATCGGCTGGCGTGGTATTTGTTCGAGAATCGTGAGACCGGATTGATCGCCGCGCTGGTGGTCAGTCTTCAGCCGGCGTTGATCGTCAGTTCCATGCGCTCGCTGCCGGATCTTCCGCTCACGTTTTTCTTGTTGGTGAGTGCCTTTGGTTTTGTTCGTTTGTTGCGAGAACCTGAAGCCACTGGGCAGGCGCTGACGATGGCATTTGGAGGCGCCGGCATGGCGATCGCAAGTAAAGGACTGCCTGCGGTGGTCTTTGCGGGATTCGCAATTTTCATTTTGCTGGTAGTTCATATCACGCCCATCCGACGTGAATGGTTCCGCTACGCAAGTGGTTTTGTATTGACGGTCCTGTTAGGAGGCGGTTGGTTTTTCGCCATGGCTTTCCTGCACGGTGCAGAACTGTTAGCGGAGTTTACTCGTGACCAAGTTACTGATCGCCTGCGACTGCAGGTTTCGGGGGTCGCGTTGGACTTCGTGAAGGTCTTGTTGATCTTGGTGGTGGGGCTATTGCCGTGGTGGGGCTGGCTGCGCGAGGCAATGGTGGCAGCGTGGCGTCAGCATGGGGCACTGAATTTTTTGCGAAATCCTATGTGGTTACTGATCACAGGCTGGGTTGCCCTCTATCTCTGCTTGGCTGCGATGGTTGACCGGGTCAACTTTCGCTATCTGACTCCGATTGTTCCACTGGTCGCGGTGATTGCCGCTGGCATGATGGCTGAGCTATCGCCCGATCGGCGAAAAATTTGGAGTCAACGATTGGGTTGGAGTGGTTGCGGCGCTGTGGCAGGGTTGTCGTTAATGGCAACTGGCATTTGCTTCGA
>JBGSKR010000595.1:0-3046 GCA_041741135.1 Mariniblastus sp. | reverse complement strand
TTTGGATTTAGACCCCGATGGTGCGTTGTTGGAGCGTGAAGTGGCTGCGCCGAAGTTGGTCGCACGCGAAACTCCAGCAAATTCCTCGGCCAGCAATTTAACGCCGGCGGAACGTGCTGCGGCGGCAACGGAGGCCGTCCGACGGCGCAAGAGGAATCGTTGGAGAATGCCTGCCGGAATCGCCAGCGCGTTGTTGTTGATGTCAGCGATCATTGGCGCTCTCGTCTATCATGCCAGCAAAACCGAATTGGCCCATATTGAAGATGAGAGCGGAGTGGTCGGTGGAGTTGCAAATGAAATTGATCGGACAAACGAATCCGCCCGCAGCGGGACGGCCGCTGGCTCGAACTCAAACGCCTCGTCGTCGGTGCCGATTTCGCGTGGTAAAAGTGGTGCAGGTTCGGCGAGTTCTATTTCCGCCATGAAGGAATCCGAGCGGCCGATCGTAATCCAAGAATTGGTTAAAGAGGGCACCGGATCTGAGTCATCGGTTTGGGAAACACCGACGACGGGGCCGCCCGTAGACTTCAGTGGTATTCCCGCTGCAGCGAAATTGGTTTTTGTTTTCCGCCCGTCTGAGATTCTCGCTGATCCAGAAGGCCAACGAGTGATCGAGGGCTTGGGGCCAGAATTTCGTTCGTTGATCATTCAGTTTGAGCGACGCAGTGGACTAGAGCTGAAAAGTATTTCGCAGTTGATCGTTTCATTGCACTCGACGCCCACGTTCGATTACGAACCCTATTTTATCGTCACGACGAATGAACCGATCGAGAACAGTCGTCTGTTGCAATTGTGGAACCGTCCGACGCTCAAGGAACATGAAAACGGCCAAGTCTATTACTTATCGGGCGAGGGATTGAACGGTGCCGGTTACTACCATTTGGTTTCAAATCAGTCGGTCGATGCTGTCAACCAAAGTGCAGATACTACGTCACGATTTGCGGTCGGCCCTCCGGCTTTGATTGAAGAGGTTGCTGGAAACGTTGGTAGCGCGGCGCTGTTTGGGACCATGAACACGATTGGAACGTGGTGTGATTCGCAGCGTCACGTGAATGTTTTGTACTTGCGTCCGGGATTGTTCAATGACGAGGGCCAGAAATTGATGGGGCCAAGTTTGAGAGATTTTAACCTTGAGTTGTCGATTTTAATTCCCGATGCTGTCCGGGGTGGCTTGCTTAGCTTACACCTCGACAGTGGGACTTATCTAGAAATGATGTTCGAGCACAGTCTCGATATTTCATCGGAAGAATTGAGTGGGCAGTTGGAAACCAAACTAAAAGCTCAACGAGACCGACTGACTCAGTTCGTGGCTGCAATTCCTTCGAGCAAATATTGGGATGCGGTTCGTTTAAGATACGACAACATGTTAAACGACTTGTTTCGCAATTTACGGTGGGACGTCGAGCACGGCGAAGTGATCGCTAACGCTTGGTTGCCTCCGATGGCGGCTCATAACTTGATCGCAGCGACAGAGTTGGTGATTTCATTTTCCGGAGGGGCTTCATCCGTCGCGGCGGTTGCGCCATCGAGTGGGCCAAAAACAATCGAGGAACTCTTGGCGGTGAAACGTGATCTGAATATTGCCAATCCACCGGATTTGAACTTGTTAGTGGCGGATATTGAGAATGAAATTAATGAAGAATTTTCGGGAATGCCATTTAAGTTTCGGATTCGATTGCTCGGAGCCGATCTACAGAAGGACGGCATTACGAAGAACCAGCGACCGAGCGAACTGAACATGACGCAATTGCCGCTCGGCGAGATTTTGACGAATATTATGACGGCAGCGAATCCGTCGAAAGATATTACTGGGCCGGAAGACCCGGCCTGCAAATTGATCTGGGTAATTGCCGACGATCCAGAGAACCCCGGTCAGCCAGCGGTGCTGATTACGACCCGCGACGCGGCAGCAGCGAAGTCATATACGCTTCCGCCACAGTTTCAGTTGAAGAAATAAAGTGGCAAAGGCTTCCAACATCTGAGCTGTTCGAACCAATGTAACGACACATTAAAAGCCTCTGCAACGAAAATCTTAACGGCCGTTCGTCAGGCGATATCACATGACTCCTTTTACGATTACTTGTCAATCCTGTCACTCTCAACTGAAGGTCACTCAGGCTTCGTTGATCGGCAAGGTGGTAGCGTGTCCAAAATGCCGCAACAAGTTGCAAGTCAATCGTCCGGAGAGTGATCGCGATTCCGTAAGTTCTGAGAAGCTTCCCACTGATCCGCTGGCTACCGATTTTGACGATATCGATCACTTGCTGTCGGGATCGAAAGCGAACTTAGATGCTGATGCGGCGAATGCTCAACTGAATAAAAAGCGTCGGTCAACGTCCGCCGCGGACGGGGAGTCCAGATCTGAATCGAAAGCGACCGCTCAACCGCAGCGAGAAACGACTTCTCAGACGCGAGCCGAGTCTCGACTTCTCGCCGATCTGCCAAAACCGAAACTGAAACGGTCGCTGGCTTCCGAGATTGCTGCCGAATCGATTGAAAATCCGCAAACATACGAAGCTGCCGCTGTCGTCAACGAGCCGCCGATGTCAGGCCCGATTTTGCCGACCGATCAGTGGGTCAGTCCCGAAGTCAAACAGCGAAAAAAACGATTGGCAATGGTGGCTGCATCGATTGCCGGTTTGCTGATCTGTGGTGCGATCGGTGCAGCGATTTGGAATAGTCGTGGGGCGAACGATCAAGCTAAACTTCCCACGACTGACGAAGATTTCGTGCTTGATGACACAACTGATTCCGAACGGACTTCCGATCAAGAAAGCGAGCCGACCGAGAGTTCGAATCCTAATCCGAATAACGCCAATATAAACCCAACGGAAGCATCACCAAAACTAAATGGTGAACAGGAACTGGTTCTCGATGATCCTGCGGCGACTGATCTCGGTTCGTTGCCGTTGGCGACTGAGCTGCCTCCAATCAATGCACCAACACTTCCCGAGGTTGTTGCTTCTCAGCCTCCGCCGCTAGCGCTGCCCGGGGTCCAACCGAAAGTTGATGTGACCGACACAGGCAATCCAATCACGGAATTACA
>JBGSKR010000594.1:0-3242 GCA_041741135.1 Mariniblastus sp. | reverse complement strand
CGATCGACAGTTTTGCACGGACGGCGATTTCTTCAGCACCTGGTTCGTGGCCAAGTTCTTGTACCAATTCTCGCATCACGTTTCGGACTTTGGTCATGGTGTCTATCATGTGAACGGGAACGCGAATCGTACGACTTTGATCAGCGATCGCTCGCGTAATGGCTTGACGAATCCACCAGGTCGCATAGGTCGAGAATTTGTAACCTCGTTCGTGTTCGAATTTATCGACGGCTCGCATCAAGCCCGTGTTGCCCTCCTGGATCAAGTCCAGAAAGCTTAAGCCACGGTTTCGATACTTTTTCGCAATTGAAACAACCAATCGCAAGTTTCCTGCAGACAAGATGCGTTTGGCTGCGTCTTGTTTTTGTTCGAGACCGTTCGTTTCGCGGACGCGGCGGTTCAAAGTAGCCGGGCTTTCGTAAGTCTGTTGCATCAAATAGTGCAACTCTGCACGAATTTCTTCGTAGCTGCGTGAGCCACACAAGCCTGTTACGGTGGCATCCTTGAGCAGTTGACGGAGACCTTGCATGCGTGTGTTGATTTCTGCAAGTTGCTCGAACATCGGTGCGAGCCGACTGCTGCGAAGATTCATTTCTTCCACCAGACGCACGCACTTGTTGCGACGAACGACCAAGCGACGCCAAGCGGCACGACGTTCGTTTTCCGGATTGGCCTTCGAGATCGCGAAATGGAAATCTCGTTTGTTTTGCAGCAACAAGAACTGAAGCGTTTTCAGGTTGGGTTCCAGACGTTGCATGATACGTTTCTTTTCGGCCTTATTGGTGACCGAGACTTCGATGGTTCGATCCAAACGTAGCTTTTTCTCCAGGACTTTCTTGAGCGTCTCATAGGCTCCGCGTAGCATAAAATCGGTCGCCAACATGCTGTTGCGATACTGGTAACGAGCGGCTTCGATTGATTTGGCGGCTTCCAGTTCTTCTTTGCGTGTCAGTAACGGAATCTGTCCCATTTGCATCAGATAAACGCGAACAGGATCATCAATCGCGGCGATGTCATTCGACGCGGCTAGTGAAGCGTAAGCGGAATCGATTCGTTTTTTGCGAACGAGAGTGGCAGATGGAGCTGACATGTTGTTTTTCCCTGTGGCCATGATTTCCTCGACTTGGTGTGAACTCAGCGACTTGCTGACCTACCATCGCGAAGCCAATGCCAAAGCAGCAGCCGGTGGTAGAAATCACTTGAAAGAGGTCAAAATTCCGCAGGTTTTCGATCAAACCGGATCGCGTTCGCCGATTGTCCGAAATGCCAAAGTTGTAAAAACGCAACAATCGTGTTCCTCGTAACCGTCATGTTGCGAAAAAGCAACTTGGGCTAACGCTGGTTGAAAATCGAAAAAAAACGTACAATCGGAATTTTACGAATTCGTTTCAGCGAAGAAACAAAAGTTATGGCGGACGACTACTACAAAACACTCGGCGTGGCTCGCTCGGCTTCCCTTGAGGAGATTCAAAAATCGTATCGAAAGCTAGCGCGGAAATATCACCCCGATTTGCACAACGATCGTGACGAGAAAGAAAAAAAGTCAGCGAAACAAAATTTCCAAAAAGTCCAGCAGGCCTATGACGTACTCAGTGATCCTGAAAAACGGAAAATGTACGATCAATACGGCGAGCAGTTCGAGCAGATGTCTGGAGCGAGCAATCCGTTCGCTGGAGCGGCAGGCGGTGGAATGGGTGGCTTTGAAGAAATTTTGCGCGGAATGGGCGGAGGAGCACGCGGTGCTAATGCTGGACGAACCGGTGCGGCTGGCATGGGAGGCATCGAAGATTTTTTGCGCCAAATGGGCGGAGGAAGCGGTTTTGGCGGCGAGCCTCGTGGTGGCCCGCGCTCGGCTGCGCCGGAAAAACCAGATGACCTGGCTCAGGAAATTACGATCCCCTTCGCCACGGCCGTGTTGGGTGGAAAACACCAGCTCAGTTTCGTGCGCAGCGATGGAAAATCGGAAACGATCGACGTGAAGATTCCTCCTGGCATCGAGCCGATGCAAAAAATTCGCTTACGTGGCCAGGGTCATCCCAATCCGCGCGGCGGGCCAGCCGGAGACCTAAAAATTACAGTCAAAATCGCGGCTCACCCGCAATTTACTCGCAATGGACTGAACCTCGGCGTGACGGTTCCAATCTCAATTTTGGAAGCAGCGGAGGGAGCGAAAATCGAACTGCCCACACCTCATGGAACGGTGAAGGTGTCTGTGCCTGCCGGAAGTTCCAGCGGTAAGCCACTGCGCCTGCGCGGAATGGGAATCAAAACGCTCAATCGATCAGGCGATCTCATCGCCACGTTACAAATCGTGATCCCCGAAAACATTTCTGCGAATGATATCGAGCAACTAAAGAAACTGAGTTCCGTTTGGCAAGAACCGACTCGAAACCAATTGGCCTGGTAAGGCAAGACGTAGAAAACTTCTTGCTGTAGTGGGACTCGGCAGAGTTCCAGCTTGGGAAGGAATTCTGGTGAATTCCACTACGAATGTTTAAAACGAATCTGCCGCTTACCTACGCATGACACACTCTTTTCCCAAAACGATTCGCCTCCGTCGCCAAGCGGAATTTGAGGCGGTTTACGAGAAAAAAGTCTTTGCTGCTAACGAAGTGTTGGTCATCAACGGTGCAGCCAACGGTTCAACGGTCACGCGACTTGGGCTTTCCGTTGGTCGTAAAGTCGGGAATGCCGTCGTGAGAAATCGCTGGAAGCGACGGATCCGCGAAGCGTTTCGGCAAATGCAACACGAGCTTCCACCAGGAATAGATATAATCATCCGACCACGCAAGGAAGCCGTCTGTGAATATCAAACGATTCGTCAATCACTCAAGCAATTGACGATTCGGATATCGAGAAAGTTAGAATTGGGGTAACCGTTCACGGATTGTAGCCGGACTCGTGAGAGTTCGGAAATTCTACAAACAGATAAAACCGAAGTCTCACGACTTCGGCTACGAACCATGTCGAAAGCCGACATTTTTCAAAATCACCGTGAACGGTTACAAATTGGGATAGGTGTGTTGGACAATCTTAAAAAAGTTGAAAGCTTGCCAACATGCAACGAATCTTAGTTACGCTAATTCGACTGCCCGGCATGGTCATGATTGTGTTGGTAAAAGGCTACCAGATTTTTATCAGTCCGATGTTCGGCCCGACGTGCCGTTTCCAGCCGACTTGTAGTGCCTACTTTATTGAGAGCGTCAAAAAGTACGGTGCGATTCGAGGTGCGTTTCGCGGTG
>JBGSKR010000593.1:0-3874 GCA_041741135.1 Mariniblastus sp. | reverse complement strand
GCGAATCTCCACCGGAAGCATTAAAGAACCAACTGGGATTGTTGCCAGTCCGCAAGCGTTTGTGCGGATGCCTACCAGTGTCTATGTCGAATCCGAGCAATCGATCGTTCCTTGGTCGGAAAGTCAACAGTTGGTGCTCTGGTTTGATGCGGAGAAAAACGTACAAGTCGACGAAAAGTTTCGAGTCGTATCTTGGGGCGATCACTTGGGAAATGGGAATTTCGAACCACAGGATTTTTGGCAAGTCGACAAAGAACAACGTCCATTTTGGGTGGTAAATTCGGACATCAATCGAAAAGCGATCCGATTCATGGCACTGGAGCATTTGATCTCTGAGCCGCTGAAAACGGGTAATCAGTTTTCCGTGTTTCTAGTGGCCAGTCCTAAACCTCAAAAGCTTCGCCCCGGCCAAAGTTCTGGGCTGTTAGATTTCGGCACCTACCGAAATTTTAGCTTGTTTCATGATTTCAATGATCAACTGATCGCCAGAATGAATTTCCGTTGGGAGAATGGTGTGCGGAACGACGGAACGGTTCTCGCCGCGCCGCATCTCGGCTTACAGCCTGCGGTGCTGGCGTACACTTATGACCAATCCGGCAATCAAGCCCTTTTGATGGTCAATAGCGGTGTCGTTGCTACTGGTGAAGCACCCGTCTCGGCGGAAACCGATAGCTCGCGATTGCTGGGTACATTGCCTGGTGCCAAAGTCGGCTTTGTCGGCGATGTCTTTGAATTGTTGATCTTTGATTCCGCATTGACGGAACAGCAAGCGAGCGATGTTTCTCAGTGGTTGATGCAGAAGTATGCGATTGAAACTGAGTAGCAATGTGGCATTGGCTTCCAGCCGGTGATCCAAATTGGCGGCGTCAACGTTTGCCTCGGTGAACGGTTAAAGTTATCTTAATAGAGGCAAAGTGTCTCGACGAGACATCACTACTTGACAGTAGGCGAGTTTTCCCAAGACTCGCGACGAACTTTTCAAGACTCGCCTCCACCATCTTTGACTAATGCCAGCAGCCAACATGCATTCGAATCAATCGTCCATCCGCGCGGCACTGTTGTTGTTACTGTTTTTGCTGCTTTCGCCGCCCATCGTGACATCCGCATCGGAGGTTGAAGCCAACTCGGTGGCTTCCGCCAACTCAACGTCCGCCAACTCAACTTCCGCAAGCCCGACAACTCAAACCAAGCAGCCGCCCAACGTCGTTCTCATCATTTCCGACGACGCGGGCTGGGCAGATTTTGGTTTTCAAGGCAGTACCGTCATTCCGACGCCGCAGCTTGATCGACTTGCCCAGCGATCCGTTCGCTGTACCTACGCTTACGCCGGTTCCGTTTGCAGTCCTTCCCGCGCGGCGCTGGTCACCGGAGTGTACCATTCACGAATCGGTTATGACTTCAACATCATCGGTGACGCCAGCATCATCGGCACGGCCCCCACTGTCGGCCTCGAAGCTGATCAAGTGACGATGTTTGATCGGTTGAAGGAGCTTGGTTACTCAACAAGCGTCGTGGGAAAGTGGCATCTTGGGCGACATCAAGACAACGTCCAAAACAATTTCCTCATCCGCGAAGGCAATCAACCTAATCGAATGGGCGTAGACGAGTTTTGGGGATTGCTGGAAGGCTCGCGTTCGTACTGGTGCGGTAAAGCCACCGATGGCGAATTGCGTCACCAAGTTCTGGACTCAAATGGGATCATCAAAGATACGTTGATTGAACGGCAATTCGACGGACAGTACGTAACCGATGTGCTCGGTGAACTGTCCTGTCGTGCTATTCAGAAACGGGCGAATAAAGATCGGCCCTTTTTTCTGTATGCTTCTTTCACCGCCCCCCACACAGCAATGCAAGCAACTGACGACGATCTTGCTGCGATCGATGCCACGGGAAAAGGGCTGACAGGAAATCGTCGAGTCTACGCGGCGATGATGCTCGCGATGGATCGCCAAGTTGGCCGAATTCTTAATACGATTCGCGACCCCAATCAGGATGGCGATGATTCCGATAGCGTGGAAGACAATACGTTGATTATTTTTATCAATGACAATGGTGGTGACTGTTGTGATCACGATCCGAATTACTCTAGTAACGGTCCGCTGCGAGGCGGCAAAGGAAGTAGTTGGGAGGGCGGGTTCCGCGTGCCGTTGTTGATTGCCGGCCCTTCCTTGTTATCTTCGAAAGCGAATACTACGTTCGCTCATCCGGTGCATTTGATTGATCTTCTCCCAACGATGCTGGCGGCGGCGGGCAGTGAAGTCTTCGACGGACTCGATGGCGTAGATCTAATGCCTCACTTGAACGGCATCGAATCGTCACCCCCCCACGAGCATGTGTATTTGCGTTATGGATTCCAACAACAAGTTTCCTTGAGAATGGGAAAATGGAAGCTTTATCATCACGCGAAAACGGGGTTCATGTTGTTTGATCTCGAAGCCAATCCTTCCGAGAAAGCAGACGAAAACCTGATCGCCGAGCAACCAGAACTGGTCGCTCGGATGAAGCAAGCGATCACGGCGTATGACATCGAAATGGATCGACCCAAATGGGGGGCGCCGAATCAGATTAATCGGTTCCGATTTCGAGAAGGACGAGCCCCCGCGAGCAACTGGAGCCGACCCCAAGGCTGGCACGACGAATTGGGCGAGTTGGATTTTGTTTCATTGACCGAGTGGGATGGCTATCCCAATACCGAGTTAGTATTTCGTTCTCTGAATCGTGGGCAGTTCGTTTCAGTCAATGATCTCCATCGACAAAGCGGATTGGAGTTCATGGCCAATTCATTAACCGTTCGTTCCCGGGAGCAGCTCACGACGGGTGATTCGGTGGGAATCATCCGAGGTAACCCGCTGCTGCTGGTCAGTAATCTTTCGGGGCAGCTACCCACCATTTCATTGGTCTCGGTTTCGACGCATCGAGTCGAGTTTGATTTTCAGTTTCCAATTCAGCTAAACGCGGACCTCGCGATTGGGGGTGATGGCAATGGAATCTACAAATTCACCGGCGGCTTTCACGAGCTTCAGCCAAAACTGCGAATTACCAAAACAGGACAATCAACCGTTTCACTTGGTGGTGAAAACAAACTGACAGGAACGATCGAGTTGATGGCCGGTACGCTGCATCTGTTAACGCCGAAAGCACTGGGAACCGCCAGTGTGGTTGTCCAGCAGGGAGCCACGTTGCGCTCCGATGTACCTATCGATCTTGCGCCCGGTCAGACGATCACGGGCGAAGGCACGATCGAAATTGATTGAGATGAGCAGCAGGAAAACATTTGTAACCGTTCTCGGTGATCTCGAAAAAGGTCGCGGATCGACGAGGTTCGTAGCCGAAGTCGTGAGACTTCGGTTTTATCTGTTTGTAAAATTTCCGAACTCTCACGAGTCCGGCTACAATCCGTGAACGGTTACAAACATTTCAGTATGCGTTCTGTCTCGACAAAACAACCGAGAACGTTTTCAGCATAATTTTTAAGTCCAACCAGATCGACCATTCACGAATGTATTGGTGATCAAAGAACAGTCGCGATTCCATTTTGTCGATCGTTTCCGTCTCGCCGCGACAACCGTTCACTTGAGCCAGTCCGGTGATGCCCGGTTTGACTTTGTGACGCAACATGTAGCCTTCAATCTGTTTGCGATAAAACTCGTTTTGCGCGTTGGCATGTGGGCGGGGGCCGACCAGAGACATTTGCCCCATCAACACATTGAAGATTTGTGGAAGCTCGTCGAGTGAACTGCGACGCAAAAATTTGCCAACGAGTGTCACGCGGCTGTCGTTTTTCCTGGCTTGCGTGATCGTGTCGCCGTTTTCGCAAACGTTCATGCTGCGGAACTTCCAGACGGCGATTTTCTTGCCATCCAACCCGTAACGA
>JBGSKR010000592.1:0-10106 GCA_041741135.1 Mariniblastus sp. | reverse complement strand
GCGTCGAATTTTGCCTCCCTATTTGAAACTGAGAGTCCGGAAGCCGCCTTCATCACGGATCGAATTACCTTCAAAGCTCGATCGATTTATCCGTTCTCAACATGTTAGTTGACCTCACTGAGCGTCCGCGTGTCAGCGTACTTCTCGCGGCTCATAAGTCATGCGAGCGGTATTTTCGTGAAGCCATCGAAAGCGTCGTCAGTCAAACGTTTAGAAATTGGGAGTTGGTAATCAGTGATGATTCAGCGACTCCGAAACTGCAGGAAATATCCGAATCGTTTTCTGACCCAAGGATTCACTACGTTAGCCAACCGGCGCCCCTTGGTCCGCATGGCAATCACCTGGCTGCCTTCCAACAGTCACGTGGCGAGTTGATCGCGATATTAAATCATGATGATGTTATTTACTCAAACTTCCTCGAAGAACTTGTTCCAATGATCGATTTGGATGTAGCGGATGTCGCATTCTGTGATCATGACGTGATCGACGCAGGCGGGCTGCGAAATCCCGAGCTCACAGCCGAGCTGTCCAAACGCTGGGGCCGCACAGATTTGGTCGCCGGAGTCTATTCTGATATCGAGCCGCTGGTCGTCAGCCAGTCGATATCGGTAATGAATGCTTCGCTTTTCAAGCGTGAGCTTCTTGGCGAGTTGCACAAGCACGAAGTTGGTCCAGCCTACGACATCTTTGTTTCTGGCCTGTTCCTCCAGTCAAAATCGCGGGCTACGTACAATCCAAAACGACTCTCTGCTTGGCGAGTCCATTCAAACAACATCTCATCTTTGGGAAGTCCCTCATGGAGTCGAGGAGCCGCGGAGTCCTGGGAGTTTATCCTGCGGTTCTCTCAACGGCCCGAATTCAAGCGTACGGTTCATCAGAAGATTCAAAAAGCTTGGCTGCACTGCTTCTTGGCTCATCTTGAGCTTAATGAATACGAGAGGGCGCGCGAGATCGCGATTCACCTACCTTTCCTTTGGCGAAATCTCGCGGCAAGTGCATGCCGTTTTCCGCGGATGGCGAAGACGGCTCGCTACGTACGCTCGAGCGTAGTGCGCAAGTTGAAGCTAGTTTTCAAATAGCGTTTTATAGATTGAGGTGCTACTAAACGGAATAATCCGAAGTCCAAGCTGAATGGACAACATATTGGCATGAACGAAAGTGTACTCTTCCAGTACCAACTAAAGGATTAATCCGCTGGGCAGCCTGAGCGAATTTTTCCGTTTGACCGTGTTGGTGGATGGAACGCCCAATCCGATCTGGCTTGCCTACACCATCTCAGTCGCCGTGATTATTCTCGTCGCAGTACACATTGCCTATATTCGCGCTGAGAGCATTTTTGCCGATGCCATTAAAAGCGACCGAAGTTGCGGCACAGCCTGATTCTCATAATCCGCAACTCAGGACCAAACGAACAATTCTTCATGCAGATAGAGTTGTCACTGAAAACAATTTACTTTGGCGCAACAAAGACGCTACTCAAACGTTATGACCTAATGTCAGATATAGCAATCCGTGTCCGCGAGATCTCCAAATCTTATCGCATACACCATCAAATTGGTAACCGCGCGACGAACCTTGGCGAAGCGGTCATGCAAAAATTACGTAAACCGTTCAATCGATCCGCAGACGAGGTGTTTTGGGCGCTGAAAGACATCAACGCCGAAATCAACAGTGGAGAAGTCATTGGGGTTGTCGGACGAAACGGGGCGGGAAAAAGTACACTCCTCAAAATCTTGAGCAGAGTCACCGAACCGACGGAAGGTCGAATTGAACTGTTCGGACGTGTGGGTTCATTGCTTGAAGTTGGGACCGGATTTCATCCGGAATTAACCGGGCGGGAGAATATCTTCCTAAACGGCGCGATACTCGGCATGCGTCGAAGCGAAATCGTTCGGCATTTTGACGCCATCGTTGATTTCTCTGGTGTCGAGAAGTTCATCGATACCCCGGTGAAACGGTACAGCTCTGGGATGTACGTGCGGTTGGCCTTTGCCGTCGCAGCTCACCTCAATCCCGAAATTTTGGTAATCGATGAAGTACTTGCAGTTGGCGATGCGGAGTTCCAAAAGAAATGCCTCGGGAAGATGGACGACGTTGCTAAGAGCGGCCGCACTGTTCTCTTCGTCAGTCACAACATTGGGGCAGTGCAGTCACTTTGCCACAAGGGTATTTTGCTGTCGCACGGTCGTGTCGAGTATGTTGGCCCGATTCAAGAATGCCTAAGTCAATATGTTTCTGCGAGAAAACAGACTGGCAAAATCATCGATCACACAACACGACGTCATCCCGCAATCCAAGTTGAACACCTATTAGTCAACTCATCGGAGTCCGATCGGCTGCATCTGCCAGTGGGGGAGCGAGACCTCGCAATCGAGATACGCGGTAGGATTCTGGAGGACACTCAAGGCGATATTCAAGTGAGACTATTCGACACGACTGGAATTCCAATTGGGATTTTTAGTCCAGCATTTGAAAACGGGACTGCAAAGCGGCTGGTGCCGGGAAGTTTTTCTCTTGAACGCGTCTTGCGTCTCCCTCGGCTCAACACGGGAGAGTACTCACTGATGTTCGAGGTTGTGATCCCAAATGTCGCCGCTACGTACGAAGCGCGAGACGCACTTCGTATTGACGTCGATGGAACCGCCATGATCACCGGACAAACGTTCCGAGTGAGCGAACAATTAGGGTACCTCCTGCTTGAAGAGGCTCCTGAGGGCATCCGATGAGTACAGCAAGAACTGTCAGAAAATCAGGACTAATTATACCCATAGTCATCATGAATCCACGAATCGCAATAAGGTGGTGTGTCCTGAAATCCATTCAGAACGACTTTATTTGGCATTTGTTTGGAAAACGTTTCCAAACGCTCGGGCCGTGGGTGTCAATGGAACGAAATGCTGAGCTTTACCGCAGAAAGGAATCGGCCCTAAGACTTAAATTGTTTCCGGAGCTAGTGGTTCAGAGCGGTCCCTTTGAGGGCCTGCAATATCCATCTGCCAAGTCGATTTGCAGTTCATTAATGCCAAAACTCATCGGTAGCTATGAGCGAGAGCTCACACATAGGTTCAACGAATTCTTGCAAAATGCATATGAGGTGATTGTTGATATTGGAAGCGCAGAAGGCTACTACGCTGTTGGGCTAGCAAGGTGTTTTCCTGGAGTTCCGGTAATCGCGTTTGACCTTGATGAAAAAGCACGCCGCCTTTGCCAGACTATGGCAGAAGTAAATGACGTTGACAAACAACTGCAGATGCGAGCGTTTTGCGATGAGCACGAACTCAGCAACTTGGTCACCGGACGTAGGGCGCTGATTATCTGTGACTGCGAAGGCTACGAGTCTCAATTGTTCACGACTCAAAATCATGCATCGCTATTTGCCTCCGACTTGTGCATTGAACTACATGAACACGCCGTCCCAGGGGTCACGGAACGATTGATGAACGTGTTTTCCGAGTCTCATGATTGCCAGTTAGTCCGGTCAATTCCTGACGTTGAGAAGCCCCTGAAATGGAGTCATGAAATATCTGACGCTTTGGATTTAGCGGATCGTGAGATCGTTCTCTCAGAGCACCGTCCCGCCGGGATGGAATGGCTTGTGCTGTCAAGCCGCGAGTCAAGCATAGGAATTCATTCTGTGAGTCACCAAAATATCGCTTCCAAAAATTGAGTCTGCGCGTGCTCATGAGACGAAGCGTCCTCTCCGGTTTGACTTGACCATGTCTGCGACCAACTTTGGAATAATTATAGCCTGCCATGCCCGAGACGCTCACTATGCTGCAGGTTGTTACGCGAGCATCCGCCACTTTATGCCGGGAACGCCGATTTGCTTCCTGTACGATGGTGATGATCCACCGAAAAAACTCGCCAACCTTCCAAACACTTCATTCATTACCCGGCGTTCGTGCCAGAATGAAGCATTGCGAAAGCGAAGTTTCCGTCCCGGATTCACGAAAATGGTTGCGTTTTTCGAAAGTCCTTTTGAGACGTTCTTATATCTCGATGCCGATACCACGGTCTGCGGTGACGTCAGTCATCTCGCTGATTTCGAGAAGTTCGATATTGTCGTTGATAAGCGATACAATTACACCGACGAAGACATCCAGCGTTGGTACTTTTCGCCCGCGAGAATTGCCGCCGCTTTCCCCGAGTTTGACTGGTCGAAGCATCGAACCGATTATTTCTGTACAGGGACATTTTTTTCGAAACGAAATGCACTCTCGCTAGAGCGGTACTTCGAACTACTCGACGTACATGAATCGAATCCTGGGTTGTTTCAGTTTTGGGAAATGGGGCTACTTAATTTTATGATTTTCGAGGCTGCCGATAAAGGTCAGTCTTGCGTTAACGGAATCCCCTACCAAATTATTACTTGTGACCATAGTGCTGCGGCGTTGCAGCAAGATTTCAATCGCTGGCTTAACGACATAAAAAATGGCGAACCACCGGTCGTTTACCATTATCCGCTTAACAAGCCCCACATGCGTCAACATCGGTCGTACTCGGCACCAATGACACATTTCAGGAAGCACTTCTTCATCATGCAGACCGGTCGATTGGGATGGAACAACAACGCCGCATTGAATCTAGAAGACATTCGGTTCCACTACGTTCCGGAAATGAAACGCAAGGCGTTTATTAACTTGATTTACGAGCCTTACAAAAAAGTTGGACTTCGGCGTGTCATCAAAAAAATTAAGTCCAAGTAGCAATTGAGGTTTCAATTTTGGCATACACGGCGAATGTTTCGGTATTCTTGACTACTGTTGCCGATGATTTTTTCAACCACCACCACCGCGACTTCGTTGAATGTTGGCAGCAGGCATTAGACCAAGCAACGACGCCACCATTTGTCAAGACGATTGATCCATCAACCGCTGACCTTATTGTTTTCCTCGAGCCAAATTCGTTCAAAGACCATCGCTATTTGCGAAGTATTTGCTCAAACAGGTTATTGAAAGAGTTTTCTGACAAATGTTTTTGCATCGACTATCATAACAACCCGCAAGGATTCTTGCCGGGGGCGTACACTTCGATGAATCGCGCGTCACTAGATCCAAATCGTCACTGCGCGATCGGATATCCTAACACATGCTACAACGAACATCTGGAAGCGTTTGCTAACGAGCGTGACACGGAAATGAAATTTCTCCTCAGCTTCCGCGGCTCTGCCTCCCATCCCCTTAGACGAAAATTGTTTGAATCTACAACGCTGGCAAAGCTTGGGCCGATAACAGAAATCCGCGACAGGTGGTTTGATCACACGGAATCAGAAAAGGAAAGCTACTGCAGGGAAATTCTTGAAAGCAAGTTTGTACTTTGCCCCCGCGGAATCGCAACGTCGTCCGTCCGCATGTACGAGGTAATGCAACTTGGTCGTGTACCGGTGGTCCTCTCTGATGATTGGGTACGGCCTCCAGGTCCCGACTGGCAGTCAGCGGTGGTCTTTTCGCCCGAATCTGACGTGAATCAACTGGCAGATCGATTAATTGAATTTGAGCATCGCTTTGAAGCCATGTCGAAGAATGCTCGGACTGTTTGGAATGAGTGGTTTAGTCCTAAAATGCGGTTTTCTAGGATCCTCCAGTCTCTTTATGCCTTGAAACAATCGCGACCCAGCAATCATGACGAACGTTCACTCCAAAGCATCTGGAGTTCACATGCATTCAAGAAACAGCATGGATTTCTTTTGAGTCAACGAATAGCGAGAAAAATGCGAAGAATGACAAACTGACAATTGTCACTTGGGAGAAGCAATGAAAGAAAAAACATTCTGGGATAACGTATTCACGGGCGAAGCTTCTAACCTAGAAGTAAACGCCTGTGATTTTGACTCTTCTTTCCTCGGCCATATCGGAGACCCCGCTGGTCTTCGATGCCTCGACATCGGTTGTGGTAGTGGCGAGCTTTCCTGCCTTCTAGCCCAGAAAAAGGCCTCGGTAGTTGGTGTAGACGGTTCGTCCAATGCGATTAGCATTGCCCGAAAGCGCGCTGAGACGCTTGACGTATCGTCTCAAACTCTATTCATCGAAGCCGACTTGATGCAACTGGGCGACTTGTTTTCAAAAGAATTTGATCTCGTGGTGGGTAAGTTTGTGTTGCATCACCTTGAACCTTTCGACAAATTCCTGACTGAGCTTCACGGCGTAATGAAAGACGATGGCGAGGCGGTGTTTTTTGAGAATTCATCGGATAACGCAATTTTAATGTGGGCTCGGCGTAATATTGTAGGACGCTTCGGGATCCCTAAGTTCGGCGACGATGACGAAGTTCCGCTCAGTGCCGCAGAAACCGATATGGCGAAAAAGCTTTTCGATGTCACCGTTTCATATCCCAATTTTGTATTTTTCTCATTGGCAAGTACATACCTACTGCGGAATCTCTATATGCCTGGCTTTATAAAGCGGCTCCCCTCAAGGGTAGATCAAGCTATGTATCACCTTATACCACCGGTCAGGCGGTTCTCTTATCACAAGATTGTTTCCTTACGGGTCCGAGAAGCTGGTTTCGGTTAAAATTGTACTTCGTGAGATTTTCATTACTGAAGGACATTGTTCAGCTAAAAATGGCATTCCCCTTTTATTTTTGTTGAGAAGTTGATGATTAAACAGTTTGTTAATCTCATGAAGCCAAAAAACGTCTTTGTTTATCGCAACGCGTTGCCGCGTGGAAATGATTTGGTATTCGACCTAAATCGAGATGCAATAATCGCGTCGGATGGGGGTGTTGTGCTCGATATCGGTGCCAACATTGGCGTAACAATCGATATGTGGAAAAGGGCCTGGCCGAACTCGACGGTCTTTGCCTACGAACCAACAAAAAGCACCTATGAACAACTGAAAAAGCGGTGCCGGAAGTATTCACGGGTCACATGCGTGCAGAAAGGTATTTCGAACTCGGTTGGAAAAATGCGGATTTCGATCCAAGAGAGCTCAACATGGAATCGTATCGTTGGCACTGAGTACGACGGAAATACGGAAGAAGTGACCGTCTCAACGATTGACGCCGAATGCGACGCAAATGGACTTGATTCGATCGACCTACTGAAGATAGATGTCGAAGGTCATGAATTTGCTGTTCTGCAGGGTGCCAAGAATACTCTTTTAGATCGTCGCATCGGCCTAATATATATCGAACTGGCATCTGATCATGCGAAGTCGTATCACGAAAAGTTTTCCCGTGTCGACCCTCTACTACGGGATTATGGCTTTGCGACACTTGCCATGTATGACCAAACTGTCGCCGGCGAGAACGCGGAGGATGGGCGATATATGCATCACGCGAATTATCTGTATGCCCTACAGAAGTGACTTTCGTTATTCAACATTCATATTTCTTGACTCGCGGACACACCGCACTTGTCATTGCGATGCAAGTCAATGACAACGCAGCAGGGGGTTTGAAATTGCCCTTGCTATTCACGAAATTCGCAACTTAAATAAAATCTTCTAACGGTGAACCCCCTTCGCATCCATTTTTTTGTAAGTTCCGTTCGGGAAAGCGGAACCTTCTTTCGCTTCCACAATCTTGCATCCGGCTTGACTCGACTTGGTCAAAATGTCACGGTTTTTGGATGCGATGTTAACAGTCCGTCAGGAAATCGGACCGAAATTCGCCATGGTGTGCGCTACGAAATTGTTGCGGGATCGATGAAGTCATCGATCTTTTCTCAGGGTAACCATCCGCTCACGGCGATTCGGCGACGTTCCCGACAATATCCGGCCTGCGATATAAAGCATTTGTTTCAGCCTTTTTGGAGCGCCGCCGCGCCTTGGCGTAAAAATAGGGCGAGGCTAAGTTTTTACGATTGGGACGATCAATGGATTGGAGGTTTTTTGAACTCGCCCGTTTCGAGTTGGCGTGAAATTTGGCCACGTTTCATGACTAAGAAACTTGAATCGTCTTTACCTGAATTGGCAGACCACACTACCGTTGTAAGTCACCACCTGGAACGGCTTGCGATGGAATCTGGTGCGCGACGATCTTCGATTATTCACAACGGGTTCAATCGTCCGCCTTTCGTCAATCAGGCCGATGCCAGAACAGAGTTAGGTCTTGATTCCACCGCAATTTACGTGGGATTTATGGGCCGCGCCCATGGCGAGTTGGAGTGGTGTTTTAGTGGTGTGGATAAGGTTTTTGGGCAAGTTCCGAATCTACGCTTCGCAATTTGTGGCGAGTCCAAGCAGTGCTTAGAAGGATTGCCGCAGTCGCTTTTGGAGCGTGTGGATTACTTGGGACAGCTAACACCCGCTGAGTGTCGCTTATTTGCCGCATCGCTTGATCTTGGCCTCGTCCCACTTAATGATACAACTTTCAATCAAAGTCGATTCCCCATCAAATTCTTCGAGCATCTATCTACCGGAGTCCCCGTCCTCTGTTCGGAAGTTGGCGAAATCGGTAGGCTCGCAACGGTGATTCCAGGAGTTTTTCTTGCGGGTTCATCCCGAGATGCTTGGATATCGGGCTTTCAGGATGCGGTCCGTGCAGTCGCGGCGGGCAATGCCCAAGCGGTTGACGTCGACGCGATAGAGAAGACACATTCGTGGGACAGTTTAAGTCTTCAGTTACTTCAGACTTACCTTCGGGAACTTGGGCGACCTGAATGCAAGTCAATTGACGCAGATAGTGACGAAACCTTCGCTGCTGCGGATTGTAACAATGCGTAATTCTTTGAAAGTCTCTGCGAATGATCTTTATCTGGAGCCAACCAGTGTCGACGACTCGGCTGAGTGGGATTGGCAAGAACGCAAACGAAATGCCGTCTCGAAACTTCTCTTGGGTGAGGAAGCAAAGCGGATTTCCCGAATGCTCGAGGTAGCTTGCCGCAACGGCCGGGCGACTCGATACTTCGCGGATTTGCTGGGGGTCACAGAGGCGCATGGCAGCGACATCTCTCTGTCCGGGATGACTGGCTGTGAATCACGCGGGATCATCACTCATGAATGGATCGCCGGCGAAAATGATTTGCCGCTTGAAGATAATTCGATCGACTTGGTGCTCGCAATGGACGTTATTGAACATGTGTTGGACCCCGAAGAATTCCTACAGCCACTTCACCGTGTTCTGAAACCCGGTGGCATACTGTTGATCACGACACCTAATCTGTCGTGGTGGTGGAATCGAGTCCGACTAATGCTTGGCAAACCGCCATGCGGTTCCCCCGGAATCTCGAGCCGCTATGCCTATGATCAGGCTTGCGATACGAAACATATTCGTGTCGGTACTATTAAAGAGTGGTCGTCAATGCTGTTCGAAGAAGGATTCGTGGTCCAACGTTTAAAGGGATACAATTATCCCCGTCACTTGCGATTACCGAGTTGGATGCTTGATGATGTAATTACGCGACTTCCAGTTCTCGCTCATTCATTTGCGATTCTTGCAATTAAGCGGAAAGCATACTAGTCAAGAAGATGCAAGGAAAAGGTAAATTAAATTCGAGTGTTGTGGTGAATGCAATTGAGCCTCGCGGAAATTCGGGCACTAATTCCACAAGCAGGCTCCAATTCATTGATGCTCTTCGCGGTGTAGCTGCGCTGTTAGTCGTGCTGACCCACACCATGGGTTTCTGGGACGCAGCGGGTCGGGCTTCCGGAAATAGCACGCTATTCTTCTGGGTGAGAGACAATATTCGCCACCTTGGACATGGTGTTGACATATTTTTTGTGCTTAGCGGTTTTGTGATTGCGCTTTCGATCGGAAATTCGAGAGTAGATATTGGTTACATTTGCAATTTTGTATTGCGTCGCTCAGCTCGTCTTGATCCTCCCTATTGGGCCGCGATTGGCTTCGCAAGTTTCATTTATTATATTCGCGCGGAGACGGTAGGTGGGGGAGATGGTGTTGCTAGTTGGCAGTCGATTCTTGCTCATGTTTTTTATCTTCAGGGAATTATGGGATATGAACATGTCATACCGGTTTTCTGGACCCTCTGCCTGGAAGTTCAGCTATATCTTGGGTTCATAAGTTTGGTTCTTCGGGGAATTTAGTGGGTCAGTTCTGGCATCAGGTTGAGCTTGCCACAGTAGAACAAGATACGAATGCGGTAGTTCTCAAAGTTACGGAAGCCTCTGGCGGCTGATTTGATTGACTGGATTCGGCTATTGAAT
>JBGSKR010000591.1:0-2723 GCA_041741135.1 Mariniblastus sp. | reverse complement strand
CGCTTTGATTGCGAGCAGCGATTGATTGAAGCCACCTTCACGGGTGGCTTTTTTCGTGCAGTGGCCAACAACTCAACCCATTCTTGCGGCGTTCAAGAAACCACCGTTTTTTGGATCGGCGACTCGAATGATCACGACATTGTCGCTCCGCAAACCCATTTCGGTCACGTACACCGACGCGGCTGGCAACGTGGAAGTCATCCGCACCACCGGGACTCACGAGTTCTTCGTGGAAGGAGTCGGTTGGAAGGCGGCTCAGCATTTAAGTGCCGGACAACAACTGATCCTTCCCGATGGCGAGACGGCGACTGTTAGTTCGGTCGAAACCGAAGCCATCCCCAACGGCATCGTCGTCTACAACTTCTCGGTCACCGACGGTGCAACGTACTTCGTCGATGATGGTCAGGGTGATGTCAGTGCCGTGTGGGTGCATGATGCGACCAGCATTGCTAACTCCTTCCTTCATTTATTCGGACAGCAGCGATACAAAAAATGACGCTCGGTTCTGGCTTGACTCAGGAACAAGCCGAGGCGATTTTTGCGGAGGGCAAAGATGCCGTCGTCTTCGCGTTGTTAAAACTTACCAAACGGTTGGCCGAAGCGGAAGCAAAGAACAACCCTGCCGTCACGCCCAGCACTCCCTCGGCGATGGTCGCCCCTTATCACAAGTCAACGGTCAAGCAACGTGGCCACGACCCTATCCGCACCGTCGTTGCTGCTCTCCAGCACTACCTGCTCACAAAGCAATTATCACCATTACCAAGTGAAACACTGCAGATGGCTGAAGTGTTACAAAAAGTTTATTTTTCGATGTTCGACTCGGTTGACGTTGCCGGAAGAAGTCCCAGTTGGCTGGCTTCGAAGTTTTCGAATTCAGCTTCCCACGGCGTGACCTTCTCGCAGCGTTGGACGTCAACGGCTGTGACCTTGTACTCAGGACAGCTCGTCGCCCAATCGCAATTGTCAGTTGTGACCACGTTAGCCCCCGAAATGGGAAAATGAAACGTGGTGTAAACCACGCCCGGTTGCACGCGATCCGAGATTTGAGCTCGCAAACGAGTTTCGCCAGCTCGACTGGAAATCAAAACCCAATCGCCCTCGCGAATTCCGCGGTCTTCAGCATCGGCCACATGGATTTCCAATAGGTCTTCGGAATGCCAGATGTTGTTGGAAGTACGACGAGTCTGAGCGCCGACATTGTATTGGGAGAGAATTCTTCCAGTGGTCAAAATCAATGGGAAACGACGAGTGACTTTCTCGGTCGTCGGAACAAACTCAGTCACTATGAACCGACCAAGCCCGCGAGTGAATTCGGTGGTGTGCATCACGGGCGAGCCTGCCGGATTTTCGTCGTTGCACGGCCATTGAATGCTTTCGAGCTCATCGAGTCTCTGATAATTGACGCCTTGAAACGTGGGCATCAACGTCGAGATTTCTTCCATGATTTCGGAGGGATGGTTGTAGTGCATCGGGACACCCAAGGCGTTAGCCAGTCCAACCGTTGCCTCCCAATCGGCCAGTCCCGCCAGCGGCTCCATGACTTTTCGGACTCGCGAAATGCGGCGTTCGGCGTTGGTAAACGTGCCGTCTTTTTCCAAAAATGAAGAACCCGGCAAAAAGACGTGAGCGTACTTCGCCGTTTCACAGAAGAAAATATCTTGAATGACCAAACACTCCAGATTCGTCAGCGCCGCCAACACATGTTTCGTATTGGGGTCCGACTGAGCGATGTCTTCGCCCTGGATATACATTCCTTTGAAGGTTCCCTCCACGGCAGCGTTAAGCATGTTGGGAATTCGGTAGCCCGGTTCGGGATCAAGTTCAGTCTTCCAATAGTCATTGAACTGTTGTCGCGTTACATCGTCGCCGATGGGTCGGTATCCCGGTAGCTCGTGCGGAAAAGAACCCATGTCACAAGAGCCTTGCACGTTGTTTTGACCGCGAAGCGGATTCACTCCGACTCCCGATCGCCCGATGTTCCCAGTCAGCATCGCCAGATTGGCGATGCCCATCACGGTGGTAGAGCCTTGGCTGTGTTCGGTAACTCCCAAGCCGTAGTAAATCGCTCCGTTCCTTGCGCTGGCGTAGAGTCTGGCGGCACCGCGAATGTCCTCGGCGGGAACTCCGGTGATGCCCGCAACCACTTCGGGGCGGTTTTCAGGCTGTAAAATAAACCCTCTCCACTCGGCAAAAGCCGGCAGCTCGCATCTCGATTGAACAAACGCTTCATCTGCCAAGTTTTCGGTCACGATCACATGAGCCAAAGCATTGATCATCGCCACGTTTGTACCGGGAGTCAGCGGCAAATGATACTCGGCTTCGACATGCGGAGTTCGAACAAGTTCAATCGCTCGCGGATCGATCACGATCAACTTCGCACCTTGTCGCAGTCGTCGCTTCAGGAGAGACGCAAATACGGGATGCCCTTCGGTTGGATTGGCACCCATCACGATAACCACGTCGGCGTCCATCACCGAAACAAAATCTTGCGTTCCGGCGGATTCGCCCAACGTTTGTTTCAAGCCGTATCCTGTCGGCGAATGGCAAACACGTGCACAGGTATCGACGTTATTGTTGCCAAAGGCCGTTCGAACGAGTTTCCGACCATGAGTCGTTTGACGCGATTCGGAAAAGACTTCGTAAATATCAGCTTCACTGTCACAAACCAGAACACATTGGGTGTCGGCACACATCTCAGCGAAGTAAACGCAATCGTTCGACCG
>JBGSKR010000590.1:0-3461 GCA_041741135.1 Mariniblastus sp. | reverse complement strand
TCGGTGATCTTTATTTTCCTGCCCGGCGGAATGGCTCAACAAGAATCCTTCGACCCGAAGCCTTATGCTCCGCTGGAATATCGTGGCCCCTTGGGTAGCATCGAAACCAAACTAAGCGGCGTTCGATTTGGTGAGCTGTTTTCGAAAACCGCTAGCGTCGCCGACAAGCTTACGATTATCCGATCGATGACTCATGGCGAGGCCGCCCATGAGCGCGGAACGCACAATATGTTCACGGGCTATCGACCCAGCCCGGCGCTTCAGTATCCGAGTATGGGCAGCGTTGTTTCTCACGAGTTTGGCCCACGTAATAATCTTCCGCCTTACGTCCTGATTCCAAACCAGCCCAATGAGTTTGCGGGCACGGGATTCTTGAGTTCTTCGTTTGCCGGATTTAGCCTCGGGGCCGATCCGGCTCAAAACGGATTCAAGGTTCGCGATTTGCAATTGCCCGGCGGCGTGGACACCGCCAGATTTGATCGCCGGCGAAAGATGCTCGACGTCGTCAACCAACACTTTCGAGAAAAAGAAAAATCAGACGCACTTGACGCGGTCGATTCGTTTTACGATCGCGCCTACAGCCTAATCAGTTCGCAAGCCGCTCGCGAGGCCTTTGATCTCGAAAAAGAAGACGCGAAACTTCGTGACGAATACGGTCGGAACACCGCAGGCGCTCGGATGTTAATGTCGCGGCGATTGGTCGAAGCCGGCGTTCGATTTGTCACGATGACTTATGGCGGCTGGGATCATCATGACAATATTGAAGGCAATATGAAAAAAAACGTGCCGGAATTTGATCAAGCTTTCGCGGCTCTGATTCGTGATCTTGATCAACGTGGATTGCTCGAATCAACGCTAGTCTGCGTGACGTCGGAATTCGGACGCACGGCAAAAATTAATGCGAACAATGGTCGTGATCACTGGCCGAAAGTTTTTAGCACGTTAATGGCAGGCGGCGGAATCGCGGCAGGTCAAGTCTATGGTAGCTCGAATGCGACCGCCAGCGAACCCGAAAACGATCCGCTGACCGTACAAGATTGGGCTACCACGATTTATAAATGCTTGGGCATTACAGCCGACAAAGAGCTGATGGCTCCCGGCGCTCGGCCCATTGAAATCATCGATGGAGGCAATGTCCAAGCTGGTTTACTGGCGTAAGTTTACATGACATAGGCGTCCAGCCTGTGAGCACTCTGATCACAGGCTAAAAACCGACGCCACGACGCTGCACCTATTGGATCTTACGAACGCGATGCTTTCACAACAAATCCTTCAGCAACTTCGTTTTCGAAATTGGCAGCTGACAATTATATCTGCGTTGGCGGTTTCGTTTTTCTCTCTGATCAACATCGTCCCGTTGACTGCAATGGCGACTGCTGACGACACTGCGGCTACCAAACCCAAAACGGAACAACCACCGGCCGACCAGCCGGCGAAGGAACCTGCCGTTCAACCAACAGGCCAAGCGACTCCACTTCTCAGCAGAATCATGCCGCGTGGAATTCAGCGAGGACACGAACACAAGTTGAGATTCATCGGTGATCGTCTTAACGCCACCGAAGAAGTTTTGCTTCACGATCGGAATTCCGGCATCACGGTTTCGAATGTTACCCAAGTCGACGACAAAAACGTGGATGTCACCTTTCAAATTCCCAGCGAATGCCGCTTGGGCGAACAAGTCGTGCAGCTTCGCACCCGCGGTGGCATCTCGAACTACCGATCGTTTTATATCGGTGCTTTGCCGGAAGTTCCCGAAACCGAACCGAACAACGATCTCGAAACGGCGCAAGCCATTTCATGGAACGTGACGATCAGTGGCGTCTGCACCAACGAAGACATCGATTACTTTCGACTGACTGGCAAGAAGGGTCAGCGATTGTCGGTCGAAATAGAAGCCGTTCGTTTAGGCGATATGTTTGATTCCGCAATTGTGCTACTCGATTCGAAGCGGTTTGAGATCGCGACGTCAGACGACACTCCCCTGACCAGTCAAGACCCTTGGTTCTCAGTGCTGTTACCCGAAGACGGCGATTATTTCGTCGCGATACGCGAAGCTTCCTTTCGTGGCAATGACAATTGCCGTTACCGGATGCATGTCGGCGATTTTCCGCGACCCATGGCCGTCTATCCTGCGGGTGGCAAACGCGGCGAGAAACTTTCGGTGAAGTTCATCGATTCAATTCCAAACGATGATGGCTCGCCACGGATCGTCGAACAGGAAATCACCGTTCCCGAACAAGAAGCATTTCGATCAGGCCTTTTCTACTCTGATGATCGAGGCATCTCGCCTTCTCCACTTCCGTTTCGCATTTCGGATTTCGACAATGTTTTAGAAACCGAGCCGAATGACAACTTCAACCAAACTGTCACGACCGAAGTTCCAATCGCGATCAACGGAATCATCGATCGACCGGATGACAACGACTATATTAAATTCCGCGCAAGCAAAGATCAGGTACTTGAAATTAATTGCTATGCCCGCCGGTTAGGGACCGGCCTCGACCCTGTCATCAACGTGTTCGGCGCCGATAAAAAAAGTCTCTTCGGCAACGATGATACAGCTGCGCTGGATTCTTATCTTCGCTTCCAAGCTCCCGCCGATGGCGAGTATTTTCTCCGTGTTCGCGACCATCTTAAAAACGGTGAGCCAAGCTTTGTGTATCGGATCGAGATTGCTCCCACGAAACCTCAGTTGGAGTTTAAGATTCCTCGCGTTGAACAGTACAGCCAACTGCGGCAGAATATTGCCGTTCCGCAAGGCAGCCGATTCGCAGTGCTGCTCGATGCGACACGCAAAGAGTTCGGCGGTGAGTTAAAATTGCTCGCCGATAATTTGCCTGCCGGGATCACGTTAACGGCCCCGCCGATGCGCGACAACTTAAATTCGATGCCGGTAGTTTTTGAAGCCACTGCCGATGCCCCGATCAAAGGCGGTTTGATCGATTTTCGTGGCAGTCATGTGGATGATGCAAAAAATATCCACGGCCACTTTTTTAATCTGGCTGACTTTTCGTTGGGAGAACCGAACAATACTCTCTACTACGGTTGCCGCACCGAATTGCTCCCCATCGCAGTCATTGAACCGTTGCCGTTTAAGCTTGAAATTGTGCAACCTAAAGTTCCTTTGCTTAAAAACGGCTCGATGAATCTCACGATCATCGCTCATCGCGACGCAGGTTTTGACGAGCCGATTCAATTGAACTTTCCGTTCCGCTCTCCTGGCGTCGGAACCACCTCCCAGATCACGATCACTAAAGGAAAGTCGGATGCCGTATATCCATTGAACGCCAACGAATCCGCTCAAGTCGGAAAATGGCCAATGTATGTTATCGGTACTGCCAATGTTCGCGGGCCAGCCTGGGCTGCCACGCAAATGGCCGAACTGGAAATTGCCGAGCCGTTTGTTAAGTTTGAATTTGAACGAGCCAGTGTCGGGCGCGAAGAGGCGACGAAAATTCGGT
>JBGSKR010000589.1:0-2730 GCA_041741135.1 Mariniblastus sp. | reverse complement strand
AGTCGCTGCGCTCGTCTTCGGCACGTCGCTTGAGCAAATCCACGCCGACTTTGCCTGTGCATAGCAAAATCCGTTGTGGAGCTTCCGTGGGCGAAACCTCCGCATCGAGAATTAACCGTTGAAATTTTCCGCTGGTCATTTCTGCGAGCGACGACATCACGAACGGTTCTCGCAACAAGCTTTTCGGAGTAAACACGATCAACGGCTTTCGCCACAATCGTTTGACTTGTCGCCGCAGCAAATGAAAATACTGAGCCGCCGTCGTGGGCACAACAATTTGCATATTGTGTTCAGCGGTTGAGGTCAAAAAGCGTTCCATGCGGCCACTGCAATGCTCGGGTCCGGCACCCTCGAAACCGTGCGGCAGCAACATTGTCAGCCCGCATAAGCGTCGCCACTTGTCTTCGGCACTCGAGATGAACTGGTCGACGATGACTTGAGCCGCATTAAAGAAGTCTCCAAACTGGGCCTCCCAAATGATCAGGCTATCGGGCGCGTCGAGGCTGTAGCCGTAATCGAAGCCGAGCACGCCAGCTTCGCTAAGTGGGCTGTTGATGATATCGACGCGAGCCTGATCTGCCGCCAAATGTTGCAATGGATAATAGCGCTGACCATTTTCACTATCGACCAACATCGCATGTCGTTGGCTGAAAGTACCGCGTCCGCAGTCTTGACCTGAGAGACGAACCGGATGGCCTTCGAGAGCAAGCGTTCCGAAAGCAGCCAACTCGGCGGTCGGCCAATCGACGGAACGTTTCCCATCGGCGGCTTCTTCGCGAGTCGCCAAAACGCGAGCCAATTTCTTATCGACATTGAATCCGGCAGGTGAACTTGCCGACCTGCGAATCACATCCGTCAAAGTTTTCGCGTTAACGCCTGTATCGATATCGTCGTTACGTTTTTCCTCGCCGCCGTAATAACTGGCCCAGATGCCCGAGAGCGTTTGCGTGTCGGGAGTAAATTGAGTTTGGTTTTTTACCGAGTCAAATTCCGACTGCAATTTCTTGCGACGGAGATCAGCGATCTTGTCGGCTTCTTCTTCCGTCACCTCACGCATCTTCAACAAGCGTTTGAGGTAGCTGTCGCGAATCGTTGGTCGATTGTCAATTGACTGATACATCACGGGCTGCGTGAATCGAGGTTCATCGCTTTCGTTGTGGCCCAATCGACGGTAGCAATACATGTCGATCACGACATCACGTTGGAACTCACGTCGGAACTCCATCGCCAGATTGACGACTTGCGCGACGGCTTCGGGGTCTTCGCCGTTGACGTGAAAGATTGGAATTTGCAACATTTTGGCGACGTCACTAGCGTAAGTCGTCGAACGGCTTTCGAACGGATCGGTGGTGAAACCGACTTGATTGTTGACGATCACGTGCAGCGTCCCGCCGACTTTGTAGCCGCCAAGTTGGCTGAGGTTGAGCGACTCTTGCACGACGCCTTCACCGGCAAACGCAGCGTCGCCGTGAATCAGCACCGTCATGTGCTCGGAATGATTCGTGTCACCGGCGCGGTCTTGTTTGCTACGACAGCGGCCCATCGCTACCGGGTTTACGAATTCGAGATGGCTCGGGTTGAAGCACAGCGAAATGTGGACTTGTTTGCCTTTGCTGGTCGTCCAATCGTTACTGTATCCCATGTGATACAGTACATCGCCGCCGCCGCGATTGGTTTCTGGTTCAGGATCGTCGAAACCCCAGAAAATATTTTTGGCGCGTTTGCCCATCACGTTTGCGAGCACGTTCAGTCGGCCGCGATGAGCCATTCCGAGCACGACTTCTTTGACGCCGTGATCACCAGCCTTTTCGAGCGCCAAATCCAAGAGCGGAATTAGCGTTTCGGCGCCTTCGAGCGAAAACGTTTTGGCACCGATAAATTTCTTGCGGACGAATTCTTCAAAGATCACTGCATCGGTCAATCGCGTGAGAATTCGAATTTGGGTATCGCGGTGCAAGTGCATGCGATTCTGCGAACCTTCCATCCGTTTCTGCAACCAATACCGAGCGTTGTAATCATCGATGTGCATGAACTGCGCACCGATCGAGCGACAATAAGTCTGTCGCATCAAATCCAGAATTTCTTCCAGCGTGCGGAAGTTCTGACCATCGACGGTGCGAGCGGAAAATCGATGATGAAAATCGGCCGTTGAAAGCCCGTACGATTCGAGCGACAACTCGCTATTCGTTTCGCGCGGGCGTCCAAGCGGATCAATGTGAGCTTCGAGATGTCCACGCACACGAAAACCTCGGATCAACTGATCAACGCGGTCTTGCAAGACGACTAAATCGAGGTTGTTGGAACTACCGTTGGCGGCGGATGATGACGTTAGGCCATTAGAATGGCTGCCTTCCGATCCGGCAGCGACTAAACTTCCCCTTGAATAACCGTTCGAAACTGGATTCGGCGAGGCATTGGGCAAGGATGCCGGATCAATCACCGACACCATGGGATCGAAACTTTGAAAATAGACTTGCCATTCGGGCGGCAACGAGGCGGGGTCTTGTCGAAAATCTTCGTACAAGCTGTCGATGTAGGCTCGACTAAATACGTTCATAGCTGAAAAAGCCTATGATGGGCGGGCATAATTGCGGGCATGATTTCGAAGGATTGGCAGATTGGCAGAGAGAAAAAGGCCCCGAAACGCGAACCACGGTATCCTCGTCCACCAATACCAACAATTTATCCAATTGCCCGCAGATTGGCTATTCCATTAAGCGAAAAAGAATG
>JBGSKR010000588.1:0-4007 GCA_041741135.1 Mariniblastus sp. | reverse complement strand
TTTAGTTTCAGGTCTTGGGACTGAGCATTGGGAGTCGAGGATCGTCTCTGTCGTGTGGGTGATCAGGTATCGCCATACTGGTAATTTATCAGGGGGGCGGCCCCATACTGCTTTATCAGGCGGTGGTGATCCGACAGAGCGCCATGCTTCAAAAAGGCAGCGAGTGCCATGTTGCACAGAGGCGGTGTCAATCCTCGTTACCCAACGATTCAGTCTGAGGCCGCTGAACCCAAATCTTCGTTGTGCGCCGCTGGGGCGTTTTTCTGACTAGGCTCGGTATCCACCAGCGCTTCTGAAGGCGGCGTCTGTAAGTTGAGCCGGGCAAGAATCAAAGGCAATAACTCTCCTAACTTGGTTGGCCCGCGTCGGCTGCGAGCGTAATTCTCTAGGGAGAGCGAAACCGCTTCGGCTTCGAGTCCCTGCGTTGCCAACGGCAACTGACCGACTGTATTTTGTAAATCCACCAACGCCACATCGGGTGTCGTTCTATGTTGATAATGAAACGCGCGGAGTTTTTCAATGATCGAATTGGGATCACGACAACACGGATGCTTCAATGGTTGATCGCCAGCCACGCAAGCCATTGCCAAGCGGCTGAAAGTTTTTGCGGTCTTCACACGGATCGCCCGCTTGTCTACTTTTTGTGACAACTGCAATGCACCGCGAGCTTGAAAAAAATAATTCAAGTTCGTCAAGTTATCAGCGATCCGCATGATTGCGGCGCGCAGTCGTCGATTGGAAGTGCGAACGATTCCACCGGCGTTGTTGGTCTGATCGCTTTGGTATCGCGACGGATACAAACCGCTTCTGCCAGTGATCGCATTGGCGTTGGCGTAGTGCGAAATAGGCCCCATCTCACCAGCGAAATCGGCGGCGGAAACGACATTGATGCCAGGGATGGCAAGCAAGCGAATGTAAGACGTGGTTGCCAGATTGCCCGCTATTTCCCGTTCCAAATCGTTAATTTTGAGTTGCTTCAATTCATACAGCTGATACAAATCCGTCCAGATCGCGTGCCTAAGTCGAGTCGCTTCCGGGGCGGGCGATTGAATTGCTTGCTGCGCCCAGGCAAGAATTTTTTCAGTGGTTGCTGATTGAAAAAGAATTTTCTTCTGTCGCAATAGTGAGCCCATGCCCTTGACGCCCAAGGCAACGACCTGCTCGGGCGATCCTGTCTCAACCGCGATCGTCAGCGCTGCTTGATGGCTGAAAAAATTACTGAACAGTTTGGCGTAGCGCGGCATCGTGAGATTCAGATGCTCCTTGATCTGACAAGCCAGACCAGAAGATTTTTCGACGAGGTCACGTCGATGTCGAACTTGCAGTTGGAGCTGTTGATAGTTCAGCGGCAGCGGGAGTTCACACAATCCAAACCCGGCAACGGCCGCGCGGTGCTGTGCGGCCAAGTCAGTTGCATCCGTTTTGTTTCCGGCGTCAGCGGGCATGCGGTATTGCTTGGTCGCAAACGGATGAACGATTCGGACTTCCAGTCCAGCGCGTTTGAAAGCGCGCTGCAGGGGAAGGTGATAGTTACCGGTTCGTTCGATGGTGACAATCATATCTTGCATTTGATGTTGCTGTTGAGCTTGTTTGATTGCAGCGATGGCAAGTTGAATCGGAATGGGTTGATGTTCAACGGTGCTGGCTGGGATTAACACATTGCCGTAGTAGTCGGCCATCATCCATTCGGATCGGGCCTTGGCCGGATCGACACAGACGATCGCGAATTTGTCGCCTCCCACTTTTTTAACACGCGGGGCAATGACGCCGCTGGCTTTTTGAAGCGTTTGTTTGCGTTTGAATTTTTTTCGCTTTTGGGACTTGGATTGGTGGTTGCTTTGGGTTGAAATAGTGTGGGTCATCTGGAACTCCGTTGTAAGTGAAAGTCTTAACTGGTAAATTTCACACAACAGTCCAGATGACGTTTTTCCGCTCTCATTTTCCTTTTTTTGGGAATGGGAACAACATACCAGTTGCGATAATACAAGCCCGAAGCGCCAGCGAGTCGACGTTTAACGTGATTTGCGAAATCCTCGCTGGCGCATCGGGCTCGTATTAGGTGGCTTCGCGATTTCGCTTCCATTTGGTAATTACTGGTTGAAAATCGGTTGAAAATCAAAATTTAAATCGAATAGTGCAACCTCAAAACTCTCCAGCGGGGCAAGGTAAGCGATGCCAAGTTCAACTAAGCCAACGGAGCTTCAATCGCGATCACCATCCCTTGCTCAGGTTTAATCGATAAATCTAAACTTCCGCCAATCTCCCGTAGCCGATTCGCGACATTTGGCATGCCCATGCCACCACTTGCATGATCGGGGTCGAACCCACTGCTGTTGTCTGAAATGGTGATGTAAAAAGAATTTTTGATGATCTGAATTTTGAGCTCGACAGCGGTTGAGTCCGCGTGTTTCGCGATATTATGAAGCAACTCTTTGATTGAAAGAAAAACATTTCGCCGCCAGTACAGACCGACAACTATTTTTGGCAAATCAGCCGGGCTTTCAAAGGTGAGTTCGTGATTGGGTAACACACGGGTTGCTGTTCGCCTCAAACGACCGACAAAATCTTCTAAACGGACCGATTTGGTTTGCATGATCCACACGATGTCTCGCATGGCATCACTGGTGTCTCCGGCTATCTCCCGCATTTCAGTCAAGCTGGCACGTTGGTCGTCGGTGAGATTCCGATTGATCAATGATTCGCAAATCAGTGAGATTGTGCCCAGGTTACTGCCGATGTCGTCATGCAAGTCACTGGCGATTTGGTTCCTCAGTCGTTTTGTTTCAGCGAGGTATCGCAGTTTCATCCGCAAGTTAGTCGACGCGACGAATGCCAGTGCCAGGACTAGCACCGCCCCGGAAATCCGATATGTCCAAAACCAGACTCGATCCGTTGAAGATCGCAATGTCTGCTCAATTTCGGTCAAGCGAACTTCGAGTGTGCGCCTTTCTTCAACTAGAGTGAGCCATTCAGGCAATTCCAGCAACTGCCCTCGACTCGTGAAGCCATCGATCAGGTGTGCGAGGCCCCACCGATCATTTTTTTCTTGACTGATGTCGCTTGCCGTCACTGTGCCATAGGGGGCAATGTTAACATTCCCCGAGTAAACCTGAACTTCAGCGAGCGCCAAGACACACGGTCTGAGGCGATGGTCAAGGCGGGTCGCATGCAGCCGAACGTAGCGCGCGGGGATCGGGTCAACCGGCATTTCATAGTTGGCAACTCCCGCTTGTGGCCAGAGAGCTTTCGCTCCTGGATTAAAGTACTGTCGAGATCCGACGGGAACGACAAACGCATCGTTGCTCAAGTGGAACGGGCCGCTGGCGCCTCGTTTGACTAATGTCACCGGAGGTTCGTCATCTTGCTCACCACGCAGCTCCAAAGTAAACGCCAAAGGGAAACCCCAAGCCGGAATCTCCAAACGGTCTTTTGGTTGTGCGGGGAACAGACGCACTTCATCGATCGGATAGACGTCGCCGAGATCGAGTTCGACCCAAGCTTTATTGTGGTTAACACCATACCTTCCCGAAAGGTATCCATCGGTGGGACTCGGCACTGTTCCCGTGGGCGGTGGCATTGCAGAAATGCCATCGACAAGATTTTCAATCGACCAGCGAGATCCTGCTTGAGCCGTCCCTGATGAAGAAAGTTTTCGCCACTGCGCCACGTTCCGATTTCCTGATAGAACGAGCAACTCACCAATCGCAAAAAAGTATTGATTTCCGTCGGTGGCAAGCTCAATACATGTGATTCGAACGAATCGTCCTTTCACATCGATGCCAGGAATCAATACGGGATAGCCTCCCGTACGTCGCAGTTCATGCTTCGTTGAGTCAAACACATTCGTGGAAAGCTTGAACGCAGCATCATCGGAAACATCAACGCGGAACTGTTTGGGAAAACCATAACCCTCGAGATATTGACTACCAAGAGTAATGCAGGTTGGCACAATTGCGATTGAGTCGATCTTCATCACGTCTCCCAAATCGACTTGGATAAATTGCGGC
>JBGSKR010000587.1:0-4872 GCA_041741135.1 Mariniblastus sp. | reverse complement strand
AATTCAATCGAGCCTGCAAACTCAACGATACGATTCTGCGGCATCTGCCAATCAAGCTTGATCCACGTCTCGTTGGCCCAATGATCGCCGTCGCTAAAGGTGAAATTCCTGCCACGACGTTGAAGGTCGACATCAATGTCGAAGATTCGGCCGAGGCGGAAGCTTTCGCTTCTTGATTGATTTTTTGCAAATTGAGTTAGCAGTGCGTAACTCACCGGAATTTTTTGGAGATTGTTTCAGCGTGACCAAGGGTGTCAATTTCGGCTCGAACAATCGATCGTGCTTTGTCTTGCAAACTAACCTGCGAATGAATTTGTTCTGAAGAGGAGTTCACTATGGCCAGCTACAATCGAGTCATTTTGGTTGGAAACTTGACCCGCGATGTCGAATTGCGATATATCCCTTCCGGAACTGCAGTGACCGACATCGGTTTGGCGGTCAACGAAAAATACAAAAAGAACGATCAGTGGGTCGAAGAAACCAGTTTTTTTGACGTGACCATTTGGGGAAGAACTGCCGAAATTGCCGCCGAGTATTTGTCAAAAGGCTCGAACGTTTTGATCGAAGGAAAATTACGACAAGATCGTTGGGAGCAAGACGGTCAGAAACGCTCAAAAGTTAAGATCATTTGTGATCGTATGCAGATGCTAGGTGCCAAGTCCGACACTCGTGGTGGCGGCGCTTCCCAAGCGAATGCAAATATGGAAGAGCACCACTCCTCCGACCACGATAGCGAGCGAGAATCTTCATCGATGCCCGAAGATGAAGTTCCGTTTTAATATTTGTTGTGTTTTTCAATTGCTGAACTGATTTCATATACGTTGCTCTTCATGCAAAAACAAGTCTTTGAATGTGGCATCGACATCCAACTTTTGCTCATCTAAGACCGCTAAAAAAATAACCATTCAAAATAAAAACTTGCAACACTACGAAACGAAAAAACAATGCGTACAAAAATGAAAAAACAGAAGCGGAATCGTAAACACCACACTCGATTGCCCAAAGGCGATCACGGTGGCATCGAACTGCTTCTGATTCAATCCGTTGACCATCTTGGCAAACAAGGCGACGTGGTCGAAGTCCGTAATGGATATGCCAATAACTTCCTGCTCCCCCAAGGGCTTGCCACCATCGCCAGCGATCACCACAAACGCATGGTCGACAAACACAAAGCCAAACTGCAAGAAATCGAACAGTCTCGGCTTAAAGACCTCAAAGATTTGGCCAAACTGATCGCCAAGCAAAGTATCACCATCGAAGCCAACGCTAACGAAGAAGGCCAGTTGTACGGCAGCGTCGGTGCCGCCGAAATTGTGGCCGCCCTCAAGCAAAACGATATCACGCTGACGAACGATCAGATTCGTCTCGAAGGCGTCTTGAAAGAACTGGGACTGTATACCGTCAAAGTTCATTTGCATCAAGAAATCGAAGCCGACATGAAAGTTTGGGTCGTTCCCACCGTCGATGCCAACTGATGATTGTCGGTAGCTACTCACTCAGGTAGCTACTCTCGCCAGAGAGTTGCCATTCAACTTTGGGAGTAGCCGATCCGATACGCCAACTGCCTGTTTGCGAACAAGTTTTCCCAAACAAAAAAATAAGAATTTAATCGCCTGATTCGGATCGCCGAATCGGGCTTTTTTAATGGGCTGACCCAAAAAAAGAGCAAAGTTCTCGCAGTCATAATTTGCTGCGGAATAAAATTTTCATTTTCGGTTGCTGATCGATCATGCTTTCATAGAATAGTGAAAACGGATTCAACTCTTATTCAGGACGGGTAGAATGGCATCGCAACAGCAGACGGATCGAAAACGAAGACCAACTTCTCGCCCTCGTCCCCAGTCCAAAGAAACGTCCTCAATCGAGCGCCAACCGCCGTTCAATCTAGAGGCCGAGACGGGCGTGCTGGGTAGCTTGCTGCTCATGCCTGATGCTTGCGACGACATCGTGAACATACTCCGAGCCGAAGATTTTTACGACGAAGCTCATCAAAAACTTTTTCAGCACATTATGGACATGAATGGCGCCGGGAAAAAAATCGACATGCTGTTGCTAAAGGATCGCTTGATCGCTCATGGTGACTGGGAAGCGGTTGGTGGTTCGGGCGGGCTGGCAAATATTTTTACTTCTGTCCCTCACGCTGCTCACGTGACCTACTATGCGAATATCGTTCGCAGCAAAGCCACCGCCAGAAGTTTGATCATGACTTGCGGCGATCTGCTGAATGATGCGTATCGCCCAGAGCAAGACCCCGATGAATTGCTGAACGTTGCTGAGCAGCAAGTTTTTGCGATTCGGGAAAGTCGCCAGTCGAGCAATCTTTCGAAGATCGATGAAGTGCTGTCCGCCGCCATGGAGCGACTCGACGCCCGCGTGCGAGGTGAAGAGCAAGCCGGTACCGTGGAAACCGGATTTACGGATTTAGATAATATGACCGGCGGCTTGCACGCTTCGGAATTGGTGATTCTTGCCGCGCGTCCCAGCATGGGAAAGACCGCCTTCGCGATGAATATCGCCGAGCATGTGGTAATCAAGTCTCGCAAGCCGACGCTATTCATCAGCCTCGAAATGGCCGCGATCGAGTTGATCGAACGTTTGCTCTGCTCGGTCGCAAAAGTCAATGGACACCAACTCCGACGCGGAACGCTTTCTGGCGAGGATCGTAAACGGTTGGTCGAGCACGCTGGCAAAATCGCTGAAGTTCCCCTATTCATCGATGACTCGCCAACACGCAACATTTCCGAAATTGCCGGTGCTGCCAGGCGGATCAAACGTCGCGAAGGCGAACTCGGTTTAATCGTGATTGATTACCTGCAATTGATCCAACCCGACATGCCTTCCGATCCTCGGCAAGAGCAAGTTGCCAAAATGGCGCGCCGTTTGAAAGGGCTCGCGCGTGAGTTAAAGGTTCCAGTGCTCTGCCTCTCGCAATTGAATCGACAAGCTGAAGATTCACGCGATCACCGACCAAAATTAAGCCACCTTCGCGAGTCGGGTGCGATCGAGCAAGATGCCGACGTCGTGATGTTTGTCCACCGAGAAGCCTATTACCACAAGGGCAATCCAGATTCGGACATCAGCGAAAACGATGCGTTGATCATTGTTGAGAAACAGCGCAACGGCCCGACCGGCGATGTGGAGTTGCATTGGGAACCAAGCTTTACCCGTTTCGCCAATCGAGCTCCCGAACGCTACTCGGAATTCGACAATTACCCTGAACCAAGTACGTTTTAGCTCACGCTTGTGGTTCGGTCATCCGCATCGGATCAAGCGCTTCTCGCAAAACGTCTTCGGGAAGTATCTTTTGCTCGAGGCACAACTCTCGAATTGTTTTTCCGGTCTCAAAGGCTTCCTTCGCCAGCTTGGAAGCTTTCTCATATCCAATGTACGGATTGAGACTGGTACACATCGAAAGACTTTGCTCGACAAACGATTCGCAGACCTCGATGTTAGCTTCCATTTCCGCAGCACAAAAATCAACAAACGCATTTACGCCACTGGCGAGCAACATGATCGATTCCAGTGTCGTTTGACACATCACCGGCATCATGATGTTCAACTGGAACTGGCCGCCGGTCGCACCACTGATCGCAATCGTTTGATCATTTCCCATCACGCGAGCGGTCAATTGCATCATGCTTTCACACATCACCGGGTTGACCTTGCCCGGCATGATTGAGCTGCCCGGTTGCCGAGACGGCAAAGCGATTTCAAAAAAACCACAACGCGGACCAGATCCCAACCAGCGGATGTTGTTTGCGACATTGAACAACGTCGTCGCAATCGTTTTTAGCTGGCTATGACAGTCCACCAATCCGTCACGCTGGGCGTTTCCTTCAAAGTGATTGCTGGCTTCCACAAAATCAATTCCTGTTTGGCGTGCTAACTCTTGGGAAACCCGTCCGCCGAACTCGGGATGGGTGTTGATTCCAGAGCCAACCGCTGTGCCACCGACGGGCAACTCGCGAACGGCAAACAAAGCTCGTTCTGCGCGTTCGATTGACAGTTCGATTTGCCTAGCCATGCCCCCAATTTCCTGACCGAGGCGAAGTGGCGTGGCGTCCATCAAATGCGTGCGACCAATTTTGATAATCCCGTCCCAAGCCGCTGCCTTCTCCGTCAGCGTGTCGGCAAAACGTTTGAGCGCCGGTAGCAGTTTCGTTTTCAGTTCGACTCCGACCGCCACATGAATCGCCGTTGGAAAAGTATCGTTCGTACTTTGTCCCATGTTCACATGATCGTTCGGATGAATTGGTTTCTCGGTTGCAAACCGGTCTCCGCCGTGAATCTCGATGGCCCGATTCGCGATGACTTCGTTGACATTCATGTTGCTGGAAGTTCCCGATCCAGTTTGAAAAACGTCGATGGGAAACTGACAATCAAGCTTGCCGTCGATGACTTCTTGAGCAGCAGCCAACATGGATTCGACGGATGCAGCGTCAAGCGGATTTTTTCCAGAACCAGTCAGTTTGCCGAGATCGCGATTGGCCACCGCGCAAGCGAATTTGACCCGGCCCATCGCGTGAATCATCGCTGGTGGAAGCTGCCAGCCCGAGATAGGAAAATTTTCGACCGCGCGCCCGGTTTGGGCACCGTAGTAGGCCCTCGCTGGAACTGGAATTTCGCCCATCGAATCTCGTTCGATTCGCGTTGCGTGAGCGGGTGTTGCAGCATTGGAGGCAGATTTCATCGCGGAGGTTTTCAATTCAGTTGCCATCGGTGGCTCGGCTTTCCCATTTAAAGATGTTGATAATCGTGAGGAACGTTTACGATTGCTAGCGAAGCCAGTATAACAATTGTCGCCATTTCTTAAACGCCTCAAGCGCATGTTGCTCATGCGCTTGTTCTAAAATCGCTCTCGGACCTTTTTTG
>JBGSKR010000586.1:0-3527 GCA_041741135.1 Mariniblastus sp. | reverse complement strand
ATTGACTAACACTCAAGGGATACAAGTCGGCATCACCAATTTCGGAGCCATCATCACATCGATTGTCGTTCCTGATCGTGATGGCAAAATGGCGGATGTAGCGCTTGGCTACAACGATGTCAGCGGTTACATCAACGCGGTGGACAAACCTTATTTCGGGGCAATCGTCGGACGTTACGGCAATCGCATTGCGGGCGGAAAATTCACAATCGATGGAACCGAATACAAATTGGCGACTAACAATGGCGAAAACCATCTCCACGGCGGCGTGATTGGTTTTGACAAAGTCGTGTGGGACGCAGAAGCCGTCGGCGGCGAAGACTGGTCCGGCGTGAAGCTGACTTATTTGGCCAAAGACGGCGAAGAAGGCTACCCCGGAAATCTCACCGTCGTCGTGACGTACAAACTCAACAACGAAAATGAAATCCTGATTGACTACCAGGCAACCACCGACAAAGCCACGCCTATCAATTTGACGCAGCACACCTATTTCAATCTCAAAGGCGAAGGTGAAGGGAACATTCTCGATCACGAATTGAAGCTGAATGCTGAGCGCTACACTCCCATCGATGGCGGCGCAATTCCGCTGGGTGAGATCGCTCCCGTCAAAGGCACGCCGTTTGATTTTCAAGTTGCCAAACCGATGGGAAAGGATTTAGAGGCAGACAATGAACAACTAAAAAACGGAATCGGATACGATCACAATTTCGTGTTGGTCGGAAAGCCAAGTGGAGAGATGAAAGTTGCTGCCGAAGTCCACGAACCAGGCTCGGGTCGAACGCTGACGATTAAAACCACCGAGCCGGGGATTCAGTTTTATTGCGGAAATTATCTGGATGGTCGGTTGAAAGGAAAATCGGGCAAGACCTATGTTCATCGCGGCGGATTCTGTCTTGAGACTCAACACTATCCCGACAGCCCGAACCAACCCAATTTTCCTTCAACGATTCTGAGACCGGGCGAGCAATATCATTCGGAAACCATCTTTCAATTTTCCACACGAAAGTGAATGATGATCAAGTCGGACCCGGAAGTATTGACATCGCGTCAGTAGCCCGACGCGCAAGCAAGGCGATGATTTGCGTCATTTGCGAAATCCTCGCTGGCGCATTTTTAAGTTGTGCTATTTGATGAGAAGGGCAACGCCCTCTCGACTGACAGCCACGACAGTGGCGATCGCACCTAACTGCGGGCGGAAGCCCGCAGGCCCCAGCCCGTTAAGACTTGAAGCCACGATAGTGGCGACCGCAATCGCTTTTCGCTACGATCAACTTCAGAGTACTGGAAGTACAAAGCGACGGATTATCTTTTGGACTGAGGTTGAACTTGTCGGCTCAAGCTTAGAGATTTTGAAAGCCGCGACCGCCACTGTCGTGGCTTCGTGCATTGGAGGTCGGATTTAACTGTGGGCTTCCAACCACAGTTAAATGCGGTCGCAGCTATCGCCGCTGTTTTGACCTAAGTTCCCTCGCTTTCGCTCAGGGGTTTCGGTGATTTGCTGGACGATCAAGACAATTTAACGCAACTTTTAAGCTGGCGCATCGGCCTCGTCTCGGCTCGCTTCGTGTTTTTTAATTAGAAATGTTATTGGCGAAAGATTATCTGGTAAATTCACTCTTCAACCACACCACTATTCAATTCCCCAAACCATCATGACCATTGCCACTTTTCTGTTTTTTACTTTTTTGGTTGCCGCGCTGACTTGGTGGATTACCCGCAACTCCAGCAACGATACCGATGAAGGTTACTTCCTTGCCGGACGAAGTCTTACTGGCATTTTTATCGCCGGTTCGTTACTGCTTACCAATCTCTCGACCGAGCAGTTGATCGGACTCAACGCTGCGAGTTTCAAAGAAGGTTTGTCAGTGATGGCTTGGGAAGTCGTGGCTGGATTTTCGCTGGTGATTTTGGCGTTGGTGTTTCTACCTCGCTACTTGAAGTCGGGAATCGCGACCATTCCACAGTTCCTTGATGAACGTTACGGCGGCGGTGTGCGAACCTTGACTACCCTGATTTTCATTTGTGCGTACCCGTTGATCTTGTTGCCGCTGGTTTTGTATCTCGGTGCGCGAGGGTTATCGGGCATGTTAGATTTGGAAACGCTTCTCGGTTTCGCTCCGGGTGATTTGGCTGGAATGAGTTCCGAGGAAGCGGCGGCAGCAAAGAAAACTGCGGAACTGAAAACGATTTGGTCTGTCATTATTTTCATCGCTTGCGTCGGTGGAGCTTATGCCATTTGGGGAGGGCTGAAAGCCGTCGCCGTTTCCGATACGTTGAATGGAGCCGGTTTGCTGGTTGGCGGATTGATGATTACCGTGTTCTCGCTGCGAACGATCATGAATTCTGGTGAGTCGATCGGTGATGTGTTTGCGAAAATCAAAGCTCATGATCCCGATTCATTTCAATCGATGGGGCTGATGACAGAAGACGTTTCGTGGCCGACGCTGTTTACGGGCGTGCTGCTGCTGAATTTTTTCTACTGGTGTACGAATCAGCAAATCATTCAACGGACTTTTGGCGCGAAGAATTTGGCAGAAGGTCAGAAAGGCGTTTTGCTGGCCGCGTTTTTCAAGATACTGGCTCCCGTGATTCTGGTTTTGCCTGGAATCATGGCCGCCTATTTGGTGGCACACGATCCGAAGTTCGCCGAGCGCGTCGGTGGAATTGCCGATCAAAGCTATGGGGCGCTGGTGAGTCATGTGTTGCCGAAGCCATTGGTTGGATTTTTCGCGGCCGTGGTCGTTGGTTCAATTTTATCGACGTTTAATTCGGTGCTCAACTCATCGGCGACTTTATTTTCGCTGGACGTTTATAAAAAAATTCTGAATCCGAACGCGAGCATGAAAAGTGTGGTTTGGTCGGGTCGTCTTTGCAGTTTAATCGTCGCGGTCTTTGCGGTGATCGCGGCTCCGAATTTTTTCTACGGACGAGATGCGATCTTTGGATTTTTCCAAAAACTCAATGGCGTGTACTTCATTCCGCTGCTGGCGATTATTTTGGTGGGGATGATTAACAGACGCGTCAGTGGTTTGTCCGCGCTGATCACACTGATTACTGGCATTGCGTTGATGTCGGTGGGGACATTTTTTTCTGGCGAAGTCAAAGGCACAGCAAACGGAGAAGTTGTCGAGAAAGGCTGGGTGGTAGATATCTTCCATTCGCCATACCACTACATGGGCGCGGTTTTTCTGTTTCTGATTGGTATGCAGTTGCTGCTGGGAATCGTCGGCCTCAAACGCGACGAACCGTATGTCCAACGGGACGCCCAAGTGGTCGATCTGACACCTTGGAAGCCCGCTCCAATCGTCGGCGGATTGTTGATTGCGCTTGCGGTCGGGCTGTATGTGTTTTTCTCGTACGAGTGACGCTGCGAAATTTCAGTCCACATAAATCGCCCACGTTTCGATCTGGCCGGTTTCAAGCGCTTCATGGTTGTGCATAAATCGCCAAGCATCGGCGCGGCCGCGAAATTGTTTCGGGCCAAGATATTCTACGATGCGATAATGAGCTGGTTTGTCTTGCCAATT
>JBGSKR010000585.1:0-3796 GCA_041741135.1 Mariniblastus sp. | reverse complement strand
AATTCGACGAAGAAATACTTGGCGCCGAGGAAGTTCCACTCGAAGACGACGCGCTGAAATCCCTTGAAACCATTTCAGCCGACGAAACGTTCGACAACTTCGACGATGTGGCGGAGTCAAACGAGATAGTTCAGTCCAACGAAACCACGACGACAATCGAATCGAGCGACGCCAACCAATCTAGCGAAGCCATCGAGTCCTCGCTTCAGTCGAGTCAATTTTCCAATTCTTCTGCTCCCGAACTTTCAACCCCCCGAACTCGCGGTCTCGCCATCCCGAAAGAGCAAAAACCGATTTTTAAGGGCGTCGAACCAAAGGACAACGAGCAAGCGGAACTGTTTCGAAATCGATTGACAAAACGGGCGCGGCATCTTCGTCGCTGGCCAACCAAACGCGGCATCACTTGTTATCGTTTGTACGAGCGGGACATTCCGGAAATTCCACTGGTGGTTGATCGCTATGAAGACTACTTGCACATCACCGAATACGAGCGTCCGCACGAGCGCGATCTCGCTCGCCATGCCGCTTGGTTGGAGTTGATGAAAAAAACAGCGGCGGCGACTTTAGAGATTCCAATTCAAAATGTATTTCTCAAAAAGCGTCTGAAGAATCGCGACACCGGTCAGTATCATAAATTTGACAGCCGAGGAAACTTGTTCCCGGTGCAGGAAGGCGGGTTGACTTTCTTGGTCAATCTTCAAGACTACGTTGATACGGGGCTGTTTCTCGATCATCGTCAAACTCGCCAAATGGTTTACGAAGAAGCCGCCAAGACCGATTTTCTGAATCTGTTTGCTTACACCGGTTCGTTCTCGGTTTATGCGGCGGCTGCCGGGGCTCGTTCGACGACGACTGTCGATTTATCCAATACCTACCTCGATTGGGCTCAGAAAAATTTTGCGGCGAACAAACTGTCTGGCCCGCAACACCGATTTGTTGCAAGCGACGTGCTGGAATTTTTAGGGACCACCGCCCGCGATCCTCGCACTCGTTTCGATTTGGCCGTCGTCGATCCGCCGACGTATTCGAATAGCAAACGTACGGAAACCGACTGGGACGTGCAGCGTGGACACGTCGAGCTATTGAACGCATTGCGATTGGTCATGAGACCTGCTGGTGTTGTTTATTTTTCGACCAATTTTCGTCGTTTTAAATTGGCAGAGTCGGAAATCGACGGATTCGATTTTCGCGAGATAAGCCGCCAAACTGTTCCCGAGGATTTCCGCAACACGCGGATTCATCGCTGCTGGCGGATGGAAGTCAAATAATGAGGCCCACCTCAATTGGATCTGCCCATTCTCACACGTCGCCAACCTGCCAATTCTTCGTTATACTTTTCGGCTTTCCTTCGGTTGGACAGAAGTGCCGTTGCGAGCGGGTACACCAACAATTATCTCATTAAAACTTAAACGACCGCTGAACCCGCAGTGCATTCCGCGCTTGAATGGTTCAGCCAGGGAACTCGATGGACGACGAAAAACAAACCACGGATCAGCCCACTGGCAACCAACCCGCCTCCAAACCGAAAAAAACCGGGGGGCGACATCAAGAAGAAAAACGTCCTCGTCGCAGTCTAAATTTCTGGATGTTACTTTTTCTGCTGGCATGTCTAGTCGCCTATCTGATCGTCTCGTTCCAGAGCAACCAAGTTTCTGAAATTGGTGTCGGTTACTTTCGAAATCTGGTTCAAGGCAAAGACTTTCACGGTGACCCACTTGTTGTGAACGACAAACCCGTCGTCACGGCAATCGAAGCGATCGAGTTTACCCAGACTGGAGCCTACGGAATTTTCTCGGTCACCCCTGAACCCGAACCTGTTCCTGATCAAGACGGAAACTTGAAAATAGCGGAACCAAAAGTTCCACTCAAAAAGAAATTTTATGTCGAGCTTCCTCCCAGTCCCCAAACACGCGACAAAATCCTCCAAGAAGTCGAAGACGCTGGCATCAAAAGTATCTCCGTTCGTCCGACCAGCGATGCACTCAGTTGGTACTCGTTTGCGCTGATTGCGTTTTCCGTTGGCTTGCTGTTGTTCATGTTGTTGTCATTAAGACGATCTCAAGGTCAGATGATGGGCGGCGGCGGCTTCCTTTCGAATTTCTCTCGTAGCACCGCCAAGAAGTACGAAGCTTCAGACGAACCGATCACGTTTCGTGACGTGGCCGGTCTCGAAGGCGTCAAAGCCGATCTGAACGAAATTGTGGAATTTCTTAAGGACCCTACCAAATTTCAGAAACTTGGTGGTCGCGTACCCAAAGGTGCTCTGTTGATCGGGCCGCCTGGAACCGGTAAGACCTTGCTCGCTCGAGCGGTCGCCGGTGAGGCCGACGTGCCTTACTTCAGTGTCAATGGTTCCGAGTTTATTCAGATGTTCGTCGGTGTCGGCGCTAGTCGCGTTCGCGATCTATTTGCCACCGCTAAGGAACAAGCACCAGCTATCATTTTTATCGACGAAATCGATGCGGTGGGTCGCCAGCGCGGTGCGGGTCTTGGCGGCGGTCATGATGAACGTGAACAAACTCTCAATCAGATTCTAGGGGAAATGGACGGCTTTCAAGGCAACGATTCCGTGATCGTTTTGGCTGCCACCAATCGGCCCGACATCCTTGACCCTGCCCTACTTCGCCCCGGTCGTTTTGATCGACATGTTACCGTCAGTCGTCCCACAAAAAACGGTCGGCATGAGATCTTCAAGGTCCATGTTCGCAATGTTCCGCTCGCTGCCGATGTCGATCTTGAAGTCATGGCTCAAGCCACTGCGGGAATGACCGGAGCTGACATTCAAAATCTGGTTAACGAAGCCGCTTTGTGGGCCGCCCGGCATGACAAAACCAAAGTCGAGATGGAAGATTTTTACTACGCCCACGATAAGGTGCTGATGGGAGCCAAACGCGAGGAAATTCTGACTGAAAAAGAAAAAGAGCGAACCGCTTATCACGAGGCCGGTCACACGGTCGCCGCATGGAATCTCAAAGGCGCGAATCCGGTTCACAAGGTTACGATCATCCCCCGTGGCCAAGCGCTCGGAGTCACACAAATGGTTCCCGACGAAGATCGGATGAATCTTTCCGAGCACGAGATTGCTGATCATCTCATCGTCTTGCTCGCTGGCCGTGCTGCGGAATCGCTGATTTACAATGAGCTAACGGTGGGGGCTGAAAACGATCTGGAACGCGCCACCGCGATGGCACGCCGAATGGTTACTTGCTGGGGTATGAGCGAAAAGCTTGGCCCCGTCAGTTACAAAATGAGTGACGAAGATCCTTTCCTTGGTGGGCAAATGCACAAAGCTCGCCAGTTCAGTGAACACACAATGGAAGTCATTGATGAAGAAGTTCACAAGATTCTCCAAGATGCTTCTGGTCGCGCAGGAATTCTGTTGGAAAAATATCGTGATGGGCTGGAAGCGGTCACTCGCGGACTGATGGAAAAAGAAGAGTTGGATCGGCATGAGATCGAGGAGTTGATTGGAACGTCGGTTCACAAATCGAAGCAGGAACTCGCTCCCGAACGAGCCAACATTCTCGCTCCCGACACGCCCCCCGCCATCGGCGGCAATGCGGATGTAGCGACGGCATAGGTTTTCCTTTTTTTTGAGCGAGCGGCACAAACTAACTTGCCGTAATGGGACTCGCCAGAGTTCCTTTTTCGAGAAGGAATTCCTGTGAATTCCACGAAGGAAGGTTTAGCAACACACAACCGTTCGCAAGTTGAGTCAATTTATTTGTTCAACCGAGTTCAATATTCGATTGCTTTCAGCCATAAACTTTGCCCAACACCCTACCGACCTATCTTA
>JBGSKR010000584.1:0-3337 GCA_041741135.1 Mariniblastus sp. | reverse complement strand
AAGGCGCGAATCTACTCGTTTCAGAATTGCATCTGCCAACATCAACGACGGATCATTGGGGAAAAGAGCACGGCCGCTGGCAAGTTGTTCGCGGGCATCGAACTCATGGCCGAGAAAAATCAGATTCATGACCAGGAGTTGTTGCGCACGTAAATGAAAAGGATCGCCTCTAACAACATTTTCCAGGTAATTGCGCTCTTGGGTGGCCTGCGTTGAAAGCAGTGCCTTCGCGAAATTGACCTCGATTTCATTCAAAAAGCCGGTTTGTAGTGCACGTTTCGCAAGCGACTCGGATGCATCAAAATCCATTACATACAAAACATCGGCTTCTGCGAGGTTAAGGCGCGCCAAAAACCTTTCGTCAGTCGTCTTTTTCCGAGCCCGATTGATTTGTTCTCGCGCATCGTCAATTCCCTGGGTTCGCCACAGCAATGCGACTAGTTTCAAAAACAAATCAGGATCTTCTTCGGCACTGACTTGTAGCATGTCGCCCTGCGTCGAGATCAACTCTTCCGCTCTATCAAAATCACCAGCAAGTAATATTGCTTGCATTTGTGACAACCGCGATTCGAGTTTTGCCGCGCTCACACGTGCGCTGAACTCCGCATTATTGATGGCTGCCAACGAGACAATTGCCAGGACCACAAATGCGGCCGTCGTCACGACGCTCTTGATTGGGTTTCGTTTTCCCCACAGCCAAAGTCTTTGGTGTACAGGATAGACCTTCGAAGAAACGGTCTCGTTGCGCAACCAACGACGGAGGTCTTCCGCAAAATCGCCAGCTGTCTGGTATCGTTGTTCCGGATTCTCTTGGAGGGCCTTGGAACAAACAGCAAACAATGGTTCCGAAATGTGATGACCGTTTGAGAGCCGACCATTTGCCTGAGCATTTCGAAACTCCTCTCGGGAAAAATCGTTGCCGGTCATCAGGCAATAGAAGCAAACTCCAAGGCCGTAAACGTCAGTTTGTTTTCCGGCAACTCCTTGTTCGAGTTCCGGGGCCTTGTAACGGGGAGTTCCCAATCGCCCATCTGTGCTCAATTCGTAGACTTCCAGATCACTTTCGCTTTTTCCGGTTTCAGCGATCTTCGTAGCAATTCCAAAATCAATCAGCCATGGCCGGTTGTTTTGATCCACGATCACGTTATTCGGAGTAATATCGCGATGAATGATCCCTTGTTCATGAATTGACTCGACTCCCTCGGCAAAATCAATCATGATTTGCACGGTCGCCGAATTCACAGCATTTTGTGTTCGCCTATTCGAAATGGCTTCTTTTAGCGAGGAACCACTGATAAACGGCATGGCAAAATACTCGATACCGTTTCCAGTCCCTGCCGCGAAAATCGAAACAATGTTCGATTCATGGAGCTCGCCGAGGAGCGTTCGTTCTCGACGAAATCGCTCAAGAGTTAACTTGTTGGTGATTGCAGGAATAATCGTTTTCAATGCAACGCGGCGCCCCAGTGGACCCTGAATCGCCGAGTAAATGACTCCCATTCCCCCCTGAGCAATCTTTGACTCAATCTCGAAATCGCCCAATTTGTCGCCCGGTTTCAGGTTTTTGACGCTGAACTCGTCGGAAACGCCTTGATTTGATTCCGTCGCTAGCTCTTGACTCTGTTTTATGGCCCGGGCAAGGCCGTCTTCACCAAGATAATTATCCTTGTCAGTGCCAAGATTCCGAAGTGTGTCACCAATTATGTCGTCGACAGAGCGTTTTTGATTAGAGGCCATCACCCATCTTCCATTGTGAATTAAGGAAACGCGTTAGCCTAACGCAAAGGTGTGATTGGAAAAGCGTGACCTAGGCATGATCCGATTGTCCAGCCGCCGGGCCCGCTTTGAGAGCGTCAGCCAACGTTTCTTTCAATCGATCCATCACCCGCTGCTTTGCTTTTCGAACCGCCGTGTTGGATTTGCCCAGTTCTTCTGCCACCTCAGATGACGAGCGTTCATCAATTGTGGTCATCCAAAACGCTTTCCATGTGTTTTCTTCAAAATCATCTTTGATAATGACCAGCGCCTGCTTGACCAATAATTCATCATCAGATGCCGTTCGCAGGAAATCTTCACTCTTCAGCAATTCGTCATTGACTTCGGCGGGAGCCTGCTGCAGCATTTGCTGCATATCTGTCCCACCGGAGGCCTTTATTACCCGGTTCTCGACTCGAAAAAAGCTGTAACAAGTGTTTTTCACGACCGTCGCAAGCCAGCCTCGGAAAGATGAATTCGGATGATCCGAATCAAACAGATCAAGTTTTTGAAATACTTTGGCAAAAACCTCTTGCGAGACATCGGCTGCATCCGGCTCCAACAACCCCAATCGCCTTAGATTCGAATAGACGAGTGGAGTATAGACTTGAACAAACCGATTCCAAGCTTCCTTGTCTCCTTTGCGTGCGTTCTCCAGCAACGACAAGGACGTGGATTCGCCGCTCATCGTTTCAGAAACAAGTGCTTTCGGGACTGTCTTCATCGAGCCTTGCCTTGGAGTTCCAGATTCAGAGTTCAAGCCATTGTACAAGGCGAATGTCGCCATGTCAGTCAATCCAACAGACGCGGACAAAACACGTTCCAATTCCCGGTACAAGTACCGAATTCGGCAGGTCGACCTAGTCCAGCCACACTTTGATTGCTGCCCAAGCAACGAATATCGCCACGGCTTCTTCGGGATTGGCCAAGATCCAACATGCACATATTAAGTAGAAGAAAACGAAGCATGGAACGAACATTAAATCGAGTCCTGATTCTGGAATCCAAGCTCCGGCGCGAATGGCGACACAGTTTTTCTGCGCAGGCACAACGACTGAATCGGGACAATCGAGTATCCCATTTTCTGCCTCTGTTTGTTTACTGATCGCAAGATGTTCAGCAGCTGCCTTCGAATGGGCGCGTACCGACAGAACGGTATTTTCGCAAAGTCTCTAGCGAGTTCTTCGGCTGAAGGATGCGTCGCACGATCATGGAAATACGACTTGAGCTGTTTGTATGTTGCGTTGTCGATGCGAACACATGCGTGCCACTTGGGTGGTCCGCCGCCTTTTGGGGTAATGGGGCTGCGTCGATAGGAAACCGAGTATCCTTCGAACTTAATCGGATATCGACGGCAATCACGGATCTGTTTTCGTTCTTGTTGCTTGAGTGGGTGATGACCTTCCGTTGCCATCATGACAAACCAGTTCTGGTATCTAATGTACTGCAAGTTGGCTAATCCTCGCCGCTTTCGGTCGGCTCGTTCACGCTCACTGAGGTCAATTCCGTACTTTGAAATAAGCTTTTGGTCGATCTTGAGCGGATCTTTGGTTCGGTTGATTCGACCCGTGACGTAGAACCA
>JBGSKR010000583.1:0-3519 GCA_041741135.1 Mariniblastus sp. | reverse complement strand
GTATAGATGCGGGCCGATATGATGGAATTTGATGAAGCGGGTGTCTTTGTAATATTTATAGAGCTGGAAAAAATCCTGCTCGAAAGTTCCGCTTTGGATCAAATCAAGCGGAGCCTGATGGAACAATCCATCGTCACCGAATTGGTAAACCGTGAACACATCGGCAAGTGCCGTCACGGCTTTGAGGCCCATGTGAACGTTGTAGCCGAAGATAAAGAACTTTCCGACAGGAGCGATGTCTTGTGCGGTGCAGTTGTACTCGGTCGTGACGCGCTGAGTCGAAATCAGTTGCGTCGGAATCGAGCCAAAAACTTCGCGTCGCTCTTCGTTGAGCTGTTCAAGGCGGTTTAGTAATTCGCCGCCGTGCGCTTTGAGCCGGTTACGAATAATTTCGTACGTCCCGCGCTCAAGCTGCTCGCTCGGTTGAGACGAGGCAGCTTCGATCTGAGAATTCGATTGCGTGGGCGTTTCGGCCATGTCCGCTGATTTGGTCAAGGGTTTTTTAGAGACATTTGTGTACGATGGACATTCCTGTCCGTCGCGGCTGGTTAGTACGATGGACATTCTTGTCCGTCGCGGCTGGTTAGTACGATGGACATTCTTGTCCGTCGCGGCTGGTTAGTACGATGGACATTCCTGTCCGTCGAGGGCTGGTGGTCGGATAGGAATATCCAACCTACGACCAACTACGCAGTGACGGCTTTAAGAACCTTGCCAGAGTTTTCTTTGGCGACGCCGGCGCGGGTGGCGGCGGTCATCATCGACTGCAAACGTCCGAGCACATCGGAGTTGTCCGTCAAACCCATCATCTGACCAATCAGTGCAGCAACCGAAAGATTTTTCAGATCAGCAGAAGTCACGCCGAACATATCGATGTAGCGGTTCAGTTCATGTTTGAAGTGATCGGGGTCGCCGTTAAAGAACGTTTCTTTGATGTCCGTCAGCACGCGACTTTCATTGACCAATCGATCGACTTGTTTCCCCGCCGTGATGGATTTGACAATCGACTCAAAGAACTGATTGTCGCCGCCCACGATGTCAATTTTAGCAGATTTAAGCGACTCGGCGATCATGCGAGCTTGAGCTTCGGCAATCTGTCGTTGAGCATCGATGCCTTCGAGCTCGACGTCTTTTTCTTTGTTCAGTCGCAGTTTGAATTCTTCGTGTTCGCGACCGACCGAATCGAAGAGCTTCATCGCTTCGGCCTTTTTGGTGATGCCTTGAGCGTCAGCGGAGAACTTGAGTTCGATGACCTTGGCTTCGGCGGTGCCTTCTTTTTCCAACGCAATCGAATTTTCGATTTTGACTTGGGCTTGAGCCAGTCCAGGAGCAGCGGCTTCAGCTTGTGTTGCTTCGGCCAACATTTTCTTGGCGGCGGTTTCTTTTTCGGCAGCCGTTTTGCGAGCTTCCGCCGTCACGATGATCGTTTCGGCTTGCAGGTCCGCAGCTTGTTTTTCTGCATCAGCGGCTTTGACCTGTTTTACCAAAGCCTGTTGCGCGAGTTCTTCGGCGGCAGTGACGGCGACTTGTTTTTTACGATCGGCGGCAGCGAACTCTTTCGTGTCTTTGATTTTTTCTTCTTCTTCAACGACAGCGCGTTCGACGATGACACGTTCGCGAATCACGTCTTGGATCAGTTTCTTCTCAACCTCGATGGCTTTTTCTTTTGCGATTTCAGCCAGCGTTACGACACGTTCACGCTCAGCAATTTCGAGTCCGCGTTCTTTCTCGACGCGTTCGGATTCGACGGCGTCGGTTCGTTCTTTGGATTTCGCCGCGACAATGATTGCCCGCAGTTTGTTTTCCTCTGCGATAGCGATTTCTTCGTCGGCGGAGATACGAGCGGCCTCGCCACGATGACGTTCCTGTTCTTCGACGACTTTAGCTTCGGCTCGCTGCCGCGCGGTGATCTCGGCGATTTCCTTGATTTGTTTTTCTTCCGCTTCGGCTTGTTGGCGATCCAGAGCGAGAATAGCTTCGCGGGCTTCGACGTCCTGCTTGCGAATCGTTTTTTCTTTTTCGCGAGAAATGTAGTTTGCTTGCGTGACCTCTCGAGCAGTCAAGTCAGTGATTTTCTTGATGCCTTCCGCGTCGAGCACGTTGTTCGGGTTTAGTTTTTCGACATCGGTTTGTTCCAGATAATCGATCGCGGTATTGTCGAGGTTGTAGCCGTTGAGGTCGGTGCCGATGATTCTCACAATTTGTTCGCGGAACTCGTCGCGAAGATTGTACAGCTCGACAAAATCAAATTGTTTACCAACCGTTTTGAGTGCTTCTGAAAACTTTGGTTCGAATAACTGACGAAGAGCGTTTTCTTCCGAAGCCCGGTTGCAGCCTAAAAACTGGGCGACGCGCTCTACATCTTCTTTCGTTTTGTTGACGCGAATGAAGAAACAGACTTTGATATCGGCTCGCATGTTGTCTTTGCAGATCAAACCTTCGGAACCGCTGCGGTCAATCTCGATGCGTTTGACTGAAATGTCCATCAGTTCAGACTTATGCAAGATGGGAATCACGATCATGCCAGAGAAACTGACTTTTGTGCCGCCCATCCCGTTGCGAACGATCGCAAATCCTTGGGAGACTTTTTGCCAACAGCGGATCAGCAACGCCAGGATGCCGCAAAGCAAGATCAATGAAATGAAGAAAACGGCGTAGAACATTCCTTCTCCGAATTGTCCCAACAAAATCAAGTGGTTAATCACGCTGTTAAGCATTTACTGTTTCTCCCATTTGGAAAGTTCGACGAGGAAAGTGTCGTTGTCTGGATTAAAGCCTAAAATTTTTGCCGCATCGCCGCGGCAGAGGATGGTTTTGGGTTGGGTACGCACATTGAGAACGAGCGGTGGCCCATCCTGTTGAATTTCGATTTGACCGTATTCCGAGGTGACTTCGGCAGTTTTCACCATCCCGATTCTTCCTAGTAAGTCGTGGCGGGTGAATTCAGTTTTGTCATAATTTTTAAACATCGTGGCGAATGGCATCAGGGCGACGCGGGTCGCCAAGAGACTGAGGATCACGTTTGGGATGATCCACAGTCCCATCACGAGTACGCTATGCGATTCGTTGAGGTAATGATTGCTACACACGGTGATGATCCACATGAACACCACGAAGAATGATCCAACAATGACGACAGGTACATCGCCGAGATACAAAAAATCGAGCAACTTCCCGAGAGTGCCTTCGCTGTGCAGGTCCCCATCGAGATCGACTCCGGCGGTAACGTCGGCGTCAAAATCGAAGATGTCTAGCCCAATCACACCGATGATGACCAGCAACCAATAACTGAGCACAACCAGCAACAGCAGAGTAACGGGAAGGTTGACCGTTAAAAAGCATTCTTGGAGGAACTCGCTCATCGTGGATCACCAACCCTTTCCAGAATAATTAAAAAAATATGTTTTGTGAGAAAATCGTTACCAAGTGCCACAATTTTCTGACTTTTTCGGTGGATGTTCAATGAGTCTGATTTTGACGACTGGGTGTGTTAGCGACTTCCAGCCCGGAGAAAAACTG
>JBGSKR010000582.1:0-3449 GCA_041741135.1 Mariniblastus sp. | reverse complement strand
TTTCAGCCATCAAATAGGGGCCGAACCACTTGAAGACCTCATCGGGTTTGCAAGATTGACAAGCTGCCACGAACGCATAACCAAGACACGTCGCCGGCAAATCAGCGTGCCTCGCAGCCAGAGCTTTTTTCATTGATGTGGAGCCGCTGGCTAACACGATGGAAGCGACTTCCAGCACGTCGACTCCGCTCGGCGTTGATTTGATCGCCGTCCATTGGATTCGTTGATCGAGCAAATCCTTGAAGAATTTTTCGGTTGCACTATCCTCGCGGCGAACGAGACATTGCAGCAATTGCGTCAACCGCAAAACTTCTTTGCCTGTTTTCGCTTTGTCCGTTTCTTTTGAAGCGAGCAGCTTGTTTGCTTGCAACTGAGCAGCAGCCAACAAAGCAGTGAGGACTGCGGGACTACGATTGGTTTGTAGAGAGGGAATGGCGATTTCGAGGTCACTTCCGCCAAGCGTTGCAATCAGCGACTTGATCGCCGGATCAGCCGACAGCCGACTCAATCCACGATACGCTGCCGCGCGCACGTCTTTGGCTTTTGATTTCGATTGTTCAAGCAGAAAAGTCAAATCTTCGGGATCGTCGCCGAGACATCCGATCGCCGCGACGCGAATTTCTTTCGTGCCCTCTTCAAGTGCCGCTTGAACATGAGTCCGAGCCACCTCGGGTGCAAGGCGATGCATGAGCAGCAACCTGCGGGACTGACCACCTTTGCCTTTGGGATCAAACTGCGACTCCAGTTCGGGCACAATCGCTTTGCCGTAAATCGTTAAGACCTCGTTGGCAACAAAATCCGCGATCTCAGCATAGCCATCGTCGAGCGCCACGATCGCTGGACGGATCAAGCGGAAGTCGCGGAACAGCCCACGCTGATGAGCATCTTTGATGATTTCCAGGCGACCCGAACCTTTGGTGGTCAAGGCCTCGAGCAACGGCTTAAGCAAGTTGGCGGATGTTTGTGTCTTCGTCAGTCCGAAGTCCTTCGAGATGATCGGCTCAAGCGGTCCTTCAACGCCCGTTTCGCCTTGCGTGTAAAGAATAGAATTGATGAGAGTCCCGAACTCCAACAGTGCGCTCGACGAAGTGATGTCGTTGCTGTCGATCACGGCTGACGCTGCCTCGGCGACTTTGGCGAAGACCGGAGATTTATTGCCGGCTTGCTCCAGCGACGGCACGAGCTTTTTTAATCGAAAGTCGCCCGGCGCGAGCGCACTTCCCGCAATGGCCAGTCGGCGGACTTCATCGTAAACCTGATTGAGAATGGAAATGCTCATTAGTCAACTCTCGAGTAACCGTTCACGGATTGTAGCCGGACTCGTGAGAGTTCGGGAATTTACCAAACAGATAAAACCGAAGTCTCACGACTTCGGCTACGAACCTCGACGATCCGCGACCTTTTTCGAGATCACCGTGAACGGTTACACTCTCGATATGATATCGAATACGCAAACGGAAGATTAATAATCTATCAGTAGTACACCAACGCGAAGCGGGCGAACTGTCATCAAAAAAGCGGCGATAGCCACTAACGTGGCTGCAATGCAAAAAAGGCGTTGCCTTTCAATTCATAACGTCAAACGCACGATCTCCTTTTCGGTGACGATGCTTAGTGGTTTAATCTGCAATCGACGCGCGTCCAAATCATGTCGAAACCTCGCGACGACCGTTTGGTTCGACAAGCACTGACTGGGCAGTAACGGTAAGAGATGGCAACTACGCGGTTCCTCGGTCCGCCCAGCATCGGCCAAAGCCAACCGTTGTCCCTTCGACGCTTCGACAACAAAACCTCCGGAGACTTGTCCGATCCGCGCGAAGCGCAGCGCAAACACCGGAGTCTTGTCGGCCAAAGGCGATTTGATTTGCGTTTTGACTTCTTTGATGACTTCCGCGAAATCGGCGCGAGCGTGTTGATGAATCTTTTGGATGTCTGGCGTTTCGATGGGTCGCGAAAGCATTCCATCCCAACGTATCCGAGGATTCGCATCACCGGGATATCGATACAGATCCTTGATCTGCGCGACTCCAAAAAAGCTGTCGTCACTTTTGACAAACTTGATCGATTTGTAAGGACGAAAGTTCTGCGTCAACCCGATCTTGCCGGTGCTTAAATTGATCCAGATGCCGGTGTCGACGATCTCTTGCCGCGCGACATCGTCGTGAGTGTTGTAGGCCAACTGCACCAACTCAGCGTTCTCTTCCACCAGCCCGGCGTCTTTCAGTTCTCGCAACTGCCAAGCATGTCCCAGCCAAGCGGCGATCGACGATTCGGTGTCGGGTGCAAGTTCGGAGTCTTCGAGGCGACGTTGCAAGTAAGCTCTTCCTTTACCGATCAACGAATAGAGTCGCCCTAGTTGATCGAAGGCTTCGCTGAAATTTTTCTCGCGACCCGCACCGGAAACTTCTCGACCATCATCCGCATAAAATAATTTCGTGTAGTTGCGAATTGCCGATTGAGCGCCGGGCAAATAAGCGTTGCCAAGCTGTTTCGCTTGCTCCTCCATCTGCTTGGCAATTTTGGCATTCATATTGCCGATACCCAACCGAATCAAATCCCGCGTTAGCGTTTCGAGCAGCGCGATACCATCAAGTTGAGCTTGTATCTTTTTTGCCAACGCGGATTTGTTGACTTTTCTTGGCTTGGTGGCATCCACCTTCTTCTTTTCCGCTTGAGAGATCGCCTTTTCACGCTTCGCGGCGAGAGTTTCCGGAACATCGGCCACTGTGAAATTCAGTTTCTCGATTTTCGCGTAAAGCAGTCCCAGTGAATGCTTGCAGGGAAACTGGCGGCTTGGGCAAGTGCAGCGGTAGACTGGTTTTTCGGGGACCGCGAAATCGGCGGAGCAAACGTAGGGTTCTTTACCACTTCCCTGGCAATAGCCGAACCACAGTGAATCGTCGGTTGAACGATGAACGGAGAGGAACTTCTTTTTCAGAACCAATGCCCGACCGTTCTTTGCGGCATCGCTGTTGGGTGCCGCAGACAGCACAAACGCCTCGTCGATTTCCATAAACGCATCCTACATTTTTGAATCGGGATCACGTATTCGTCAGCCGAATTGAACGAATCACTTTTCTGATCAGTTGCGAAACCATTTCCGTCGCTTCGACATTCCTGTCCGAGCATTTGGCGTTGCTTCGACATTCTCGAGCCGCGTCAACCATTTTCAGACGAAAATTATAGCAATTTCCAGCCCCATAAATATGCTGGGTAGCATCACTGGAACTATTCCAGGTTCGGAGGCGATACTAGCTTGAAACGAGCTAGTCAATTGACTAGTTCAAGATTGATTGTATACTTTTAGCTGATTGCTGATGTGGTCGTTCTCCGGTTTTGTGAATCGCTCATGTTCTACACTTCAATTCTCTGGGACTCCGAAGACGATCCAGATGGAAACATTCAGCACATTGCCGAGCATGGGCTGGACGTTGATGATGTGGAGTGGG
>JBGSKR010000581.1:0-4081 GCA_041741135.1 Mariniblastus sp. | reverse complement strand
ATGACGTTGTAGCGTGGCTGTTTTTTTCGTTTTTGGTCTTTTTTGGGAGTCGTTGTGGGGCGAACAATGGGTTCCACAACAGCCGTTGTTGATTCTGATTCAAATTCTGACATTCTGATTCTCCGTACTGTTCGAAGCGCTATCGTCGGCTTGATTGTAGGACGAGCGTCCTTGTTTCATCGAGAGCTTCCTCAAGAATTGACAGGGCTTCTTAACATTAATCATTGTGTCCACTATTCTAAACGCAGGCGCAAGATTCGAAAGATCGTTTTCTGGAAAACGGTTGAGTTTTTTGCAAAAGTTCTATGCTTCATTCTACCTAACCGATTTTCGAGAATTTGATGTCCGATTTAGATACCTACTTAAACGATAACCGCCAGCGTTTTGAAAACGATTTGTTCGAGTGGTTGCGAATGGCCAGCATTGGAACGGACAGTGCCTATGACGCGGAAGTTCGCCGCGCGGGCGATTGGTTGGCGGATAAGTTTCGGGCGTTGGGGTTGAAAACCGAAGTCATTGAAACTTGTGGTCATCCGATTATTTATGCTGAATCGCCGCCTGTCGCGGGAGCTCCGACCGTATTGGTTTACGGTCATTACGATGTGCAGCCACCCGACCCGCTGGATTTGTGGGTGACGCCGCCGTTCGAACCAACGGTTCGCGATGGTAAAGTTTTCGCTCGGGGAGCGACGGATGACAAAGGCCAATTTATCACGCACCTTTTTTCTGTCGAAGCTTGGATGGCGACTCGCGATGCTCTGCCGCTGCAAATTAAATTTGTTGTCGAAGGCGAAGAAGAGTCCGGGAGCTCGGGTATGAACGAGTTTCTCGCGGGAAAATACGACACCGATTTGACAGTTCAGCAAAAACTGGCGGCTGATATTGCGGTGATCTCCGATTGCTCGCAGTATGCACCGGGCAAACCTGCGATTACTTATGGTCTGAAAGGCATCACTTACTTTGAGATTCATCTGCAAGGCCCGAATCGCGATTTGCATTCGGGTGGGTTTGGCGGAACGGTTGCCAATCCGGCCAATGCGCTAACCAAAATCCTCGCGGCGATGATCGACGACCAAGGTCGCGTGCAAATCCCTGGCTTCTACGACGATGTGTTGCCTCTCGATGATCGCGAACGAAAGCAATTCGAGTCGTTGGGTTTTTCCGAGAATGAATACATGCGGGAACTGGAGGTTGAAGAGCTTGCCGGTGAGGTTGGTTTTACAACTCTTGAGCGACGATGGGCGAGGCCGACGTTTGACATCAATGGTTTGTGGAGTGGCTATCAGGGCGAAGGCGCGAAAACCGTTTTGCCAGCCAAGGCCGGCGCGAAATTCAGTTTCCGCTTGGTTCCCAACCAAGACCCTCACTTGATCGAAGCGGCGCTGGAAAAAATGTTAAAGGAGCTTGTTCCCGTTGGGATCGAGATGACTTTCATCCCCCACCACGGTGCCCCGGGATTTGTATTGTCGCTCGATAGCCCATTCATGGATGCTGCCGCTGCCGCGATCCAAGCCGGGTTTGGAACGAAGCCTGTTTTCATTCGCTCAGGAGGTAGCATTCCGGTTGTCAATTCGTTTAGCCAGTTGCTGGGGATTGATACGTTGTTATTGGGTTGGGGGCAGAACGATGACAATCTGCACAGCCCCAACGAAAAATTTTCGCTAACCGACTTTCATCTGGGCATTAAATCGAGTTGCCATTTGTGGGAGGAGATTTCCAAGATTTAGTTTCAGAGCGATGCAAGGCGTCGCGAGTTAACGCAGTCAAATTTTTGCTGTTGGCTCGGTTCGTTCAATTCTAAGTTTGGTCGAGATTGCGACGAAGAATTTTAAAAAAGGGGGCGAATCTCTCCCTTTCGCTTATTGATTCGCTATACTAAACCCCACCGCTTGCCCTCGGGCGTAGAAAGCCAAACTTTTGGTGATCTGTCAAAACGGTTCGTCAAATCGGTTCGTCAATTCAATCTGGCAAGTTTTTTGGAGAACACTCATGGTCGCATTTAAAGCTTTAATCGGCGGAGTAATCGGAGCAGCGATTGGCTGCGCGTTTTACAACTACATTAATCCTCACGCCACTCCCTCGATTCCGTGGGCTGCAATTGTTCCTGGTATTCTCGCGGGACTTGGTGTCTTGATACTGTGTGGAACGGAACGTAGCAAAGTCACAGGTCTGATCGCGCTGGTGGCAACTCTTGGAACCTTGCTAGTCTGGCCGATGGTTGTCGCGAAGCTTGACGACACGGTTGACGCATCTAAGTTAGCGAAGCCATATAAGGCGACGGCGAAGTCGACAACCGACGAGCCTCCCCAGACTCCGGATACGGATGCTAAGGATACGGATGCTAAGGATACGGATGCCGCTGACCCGAAAACGTCGGAGGAAGACGCTGACAAAACGGGCGCTGATGCAGACAAGGAAGCAGCGACAGGTGACAGTGAAGTTGCCGACGAAACGACAGGCGACGCTAAAGATTCTGCCGATATCAACGTGACTGACAAAACAGATGGCGATTCCAAGAAAGACTTGAATTCATCCAGCAAAAAATTGCCTGACGCATCCTCAGTCAAGAAAGCTGTGCCGCGAGCCAAAACACGGGTCACGCCAGCCATGCGAAATGAAGGCATTGCTTTCTTTATTTCCGGCTTGCTGGCTTATTTGATCGGTACCGGTAGCGGCGACCGAAAGCAGGAAGTAAATACCCAATTGAGGAACGTCTAGGAATACGATGCTTGACCGAAAGTTTATTGTCGAGAACTCCGACGCTGTCAAACAAAATTGCTACAACCGAAATGTTTCTGTTGATGTTGATCTGTTAGTTGAATTGGAAACGACGCGCAAGGCGGTTGCTCAATCCGTTCAGGAGTTGAACACTGCCGCCAACGCAATCTCCAAATCGATTGGGTCGGCGAAAGACAGCGATGAAAGAGAACGACTTAAAGAAGAAGGTCGACTTCTGCGCGAGCAAAAAGATGCCGCGCAGCATCACCACGATGCGCTTGATGCGGAGATTCATGCGCTGCAGTTGCACATTCCGAATATGGCGCATCCGGATTGTCCGGTCGGTGAAGACGACAAAGCCAATCTGGAAATCTCGACGGGAAAACATTCGCCGCGAAAATTCGACTTCAAGCCACTTGATCACTTGGATCTTGGCGAGAAACGAGGCTGGATCGATTTCGAAGCCGGGGCGGCAACGACTGGCAATGGTTTTTATTTTCTCAAAGGCGATTTGGTGCTGCTCGATCTCGCAGTGCAGCAATTCGCTGTGCGAGAGTTGGTGAAACGTGGCTTCACTCCGACCATCACACCCGACCTTGCTCGGGACTCGGTACTCGAAGGTATTGGGTTCATGCCGCGCGGCCCTGAGACGCAAATCTACAGCATTCAAGATTCTGATCTTTCATTGATTGGAACCGCCGAGATCACCCTTGGTGGAATGTACAGCGGCAAGACACTTGCCAGCGATGAATTGCCCATCAAGATGTGTGGCATCAGTCATTGTTATCGCACGGAAGCCGGTGCTGCTGGTCGCGCATCACGTGGACTTTATCGCGTGCATCAATTCACAAAAATCGAAATGTTCGCGTTCACTCTGCCTGAGCAAAGCGACGCGATGCACGATGAGTTGCGGCAAATCGAATGTGATCTGTTCGACGCGATCGAAATTCCTTACCGAGTCGTGGATACCGCGACGGGTGACCTTGGCGGTCCGGCTTATCGAAAATTTGATTTAGAGGCTTGGATGCCTGGTCGCGGCGAAGGGGGTGAATGGGGTGAGGTCACCAGTACCTCGAATTGCACGGACTATCAGGCTCGACGTTTGAATATTCGCTACAAAGAAAAAGATAAAAAGGGAACTCAGTTCGTGCACACGCTTAACGGCACTGCCTTTGCGCTCAGTCGCGCCCTGATTGCAATTTTGGAGAACCACCAAAACGCAGACGGCACCGTGAACATTCCCGCTTGTCTGCGTCCAATCATGGGCCAGGAAAAAATGTAAATTTGTTAGTTGCTTGCTAACGCGGTTGAGTCGTTTTTTGAATTTGCATTGTTTTGGTTGTACAATTTGGGGCGAGTTGAA
>JBGSKR010000580.1:0-5290 GCA_041741135.1 Mariniblastus sp. | reverse complement strand
CGATTGGCGGGATCGACGACGAAATCGTTGGCATCTCGCGAACGATCGAGCCAGTTGAATCCGCCAGTTTTTCGCTGCCCGATCCCTCAAAATCAGGTGACTTTAATTCCTGCCGGATGTTACGCGACGCGGCCCGATTATCGACTCGTTCCGCGACCGGCCCGTTTCGATCATTTGGAAAAATCGCGGTCGAACCAAGACCGTATCAGCTTGTCCCACTGTTGATGGCCATGCGGCTTGATCCAGTGCGAATGTTGATCGCAGATGGTGTGGGTATCGGAAAAACGGTCGAAGCCTGCTTGATCGCGAAAGAGCTGATCGAACGGGGGGAAGTCAAACGGATGGCAGTGCTTGTTCCGCCACACCTGGCCGAGCAATGGCAGAAAGAGCTATCTGAGAAATTCCACATCGACGCCGAGTTACTGCTCAGTTCCACCGTCAGTCGCCTCGAACGCGGGCTGCGTGCGGGCGAATCGGTCTATCAACGTTACCCGTTTCTAGTCATCTCGATCGACTACGTAAAATCCACGCGGCATCGCCACGACTTCATCAACCAATGCCCAGAATTGGTGATCGTCGATGAGGCCCACACTTGCACATTGGCTGGAGGCGTCGGCAAATCTCGCCAAGCCCGCCATGACTTGCTGAAGGATTTAGCCAAAAACGAAAACCAAAACCTGATTCTCGTTACGGCCACTCCGCATTCGGGAAACGAAGACGCCTTCCGTTCGCTGCTATCGCTGGTTGATTCCGAGTTCGCCGATCTACCGCATGACTTGGAAGCCGACACGCGGAAAGCAATCCGCGAACGACTTTCCAAGCATCTGGTTCAACGTCTGCGAGCCAACGTGCTGGAATTCGATAAAGAGCTGGGAACGGAAACCTCGTTTCCTGATCGCGAAGACTCCGAGCAAAGCTACAAACTTTCCAAACCCTACAAAGCCCTATTCGCCAAAGTCCATCAATTCGCGGGCGAGTTGGTCGCCGATGACTCGGGTGGCAAACAACAGAAACGTGTTCGCTGGTGGTCGGCGTTGGCGTTGTTGCGGGCGATTGCATCAAGTCCCGCTGCGGCTGCCGCGACGCTAAGAAATCGGGCGATCAATATCGGGAGCGAAAGCGATGACGAATCGGAAAAACAAACCGCCGAAGCCATTCTCGACATCACTGACAGCGAAAACGTGGAAGCCATCGACTTCACTCCCGGAGCCGACACCAGCGACGACTCCAACAGCCCCGCCAGCCAGCGGCTTCGTCGGCTCGCGGCAGAGGCAGAATCGCTATTCGGCACTGAAAACGATTCGAAGCTAAAAAAAGCCCAAACGATGGTTAAGGAACTGGTGAATGAGGGCTTCAACCCAATCGTCTTTTGCCGCTTTATTGACACCGCCGAATATGTTGCCGATCAATTGCGAGTCTTGTTGGGCAGCAAAGTCGAGGTCGCCGCCATCACGGGACAAATCCCGCCCAAAGAACGCGAAGACCGAATTGCCGAACTGGGAGCCTTCCCGCAACGCGTGCTGGTTTGCACCGACTGCTTGAGCGAAGGCATCAACTTGCAAGAACAATTCGATGCGATCTTGCATTATGACCTCTCCTGGAATCCGACTCGGCACGACCAGCGTGAAGGACGGGTTGACCGCTTCAAACAGCCCAAGCCGTTAGTGAAGGTCATCAATTATTTCGGCGAAGACAATCAGATCGACGGCGTTGTTCTCGACGTGCTGCTCCGAAAGCACAAGAAAATCAAAAGCGAATTGGGCGTTTCCGTCGCCGTTCCCGGCAATAGCGAAGCCGTAATGAAAGCCCTGTTTGAGGGGATGGAACTACGAGGCGGGGAAACATCGACTCAGATGTTTTTGCCCGGCCTTGATCCAGTGAAAGCCGAACTGCACGAGCGCTGGGAGAACGCACGCGAAAAGGAAAAAAAATCTCGCAGCAAGTTCGCCCAACTCTCAATCAAAACCGACGAAGTTTTCGAACAACTGCAATCCATCCGCACCGCCATCGGAACTGGCCCGGCACTACAGAGATTTGTCACCGATGTCTTTCACCTGGCCGGTGTGCCCGTCACCGACAAAAAGAACGGCGTGATGGAGATTTGCGTATCCCAAAACGAAACCAGTCGGCCATTGCGTCATGCGATTGGTTTCGACAGCCCGTTCAAGGCCCGTTTCGATCTGCCGGTAGAAGACAAAGTCCATTACCTGGCACGCACCAGTCCGATTGTCGAAGGCTTATCCGCATTCACGTTGGAAACCGCACTGGATGAAGTCCAAGCCGAAAACGAACGCCCAGTCGCGCGGCGTTGCGGCGTAGCACAGACCGATGCGGTGAAAGAGAAAACATCGTTGTTACTGGTTCGATTTCGGTTTCATTTAATGATCGTCCATCGGGGCGACGCAAACGCCAGACCACTGTTGGCCGAGGAAGTCCGCTCGCTGGCTTTCACTGGCTCGCCCGAAAATCCAAACTGGTTGGCTGAAGACGAAGCCGAAAAATTGCTGACCGCACTACCCACCGGCAACGTCAACGCGATGTTGGCCAAACAACAGCTTGAACATTTGATCGGCTCCTATAACCAACACCTTCGCCCAACGATCGAACAAATTGCAATTGACCGAGCAGGCATACTCGCCGACGCCCACACCAAAGTCCGCAAGGTCGTCAAACAAACCGGCAAAGTCCAATGCAATCCGGTGGATACGGCAGACGTTCTCGGCTGCTTCATTTTGCTACCGAAACCTAAGTAGCGGTGGCATCTTACCGCCGAGTTAAAAAACAACCACAAGCACAAAAAATCAATTGTGCGGACACTGACCGCACAATCTGAAATCGGGACTCACTGAAACCCGTTTTCAAAATCCACCACGCACAGTTTAACGACAAGCCGGAAGGCGACTCTCCATGCCTAAACCCCGCGACCAACAATTCCAAACGATCAATGTCTCTGGGGCCATGCTCCCGCCGGATCTGCTACGCGAAATCGCATCGCTGAACAAAGATAAATCCTCTCGCGAAAACATCCCCGGCTTAACCCCTGAAGCCTACCACCTCCCCGAAGGCACCAAGCTCAACGAAGCCATCGCACAATCCTGGACAGTCGTCCAAGCCCACTGGAAATCGTTTAGTAGCGCCCGCGCGGAGCTTGACACCAACGACACCGGCACCACCATCACAAACGACCGCTGGCTGCTGCCACTGTTCAAAGAACTTGAGTACGGGCGACTGACCACCACCGAAGCGCCCGTCATCGACGAAAAAACGTATCCGGTCAAACGATTCTACAACCACACGCCCATCCACTTGATTGGCTGCAACCTCCCGCTTGACCGCCGCACTAAAGGAGCCGTCGGAGCCGCCACGACCAGCCCACACGCGATGGTGCAGGAGTACCTCAATAGCAGTGACGAGCATCTGTGGGCGTTTTTAAGCAACGGCCTACAACTGCGAATCCTGCGTGACAACGTCTCGCTTTCCCGACAAGCGTTTGTGGAATTCGATCTGGCCGCCATGATGGAAGGCGAAATCTATGCGGACTTTGCCTTGTTGTGGTTGACCTGTCATCAATCGCGCGTGGAATCCGAGCGGGCCGAAGAATGTTGGCTGGAGCAATGGAGCAAAGTCGCCCGCGACGCTGGAACGCGAGTCCTACAAGACCTGCGACTGGGAGTCCAGAATTCCATCGAAGCCCTCGGTCGCGGCTTTGTCGCCCATCCCCGCAACGACGGGCTGCGAGCCAAGCTACAAGAATCGGGCGAACTGTCGAAGGACGATTTCTACCGACAACTACTGCGGGTTGTCTATCGACTGCTGTTTTTGTTTGTCGCCGAAGACCGTGGACTACTGCACGCGACGGACGCCGATTCCGATGCTTGCGAGCCTTACGATCAATACTATTCGACTCGTCGCCTGCGTGATCTGTCGGAGAAACTGCGGGGCAGCAAACACGCCGACCTGTGGCACGGGTTATCACTGGTCTTTAGCAAATTGGAACGCACCGGCTGTGAGCAATTGGCACTGGTCGGACTTGGTTCCTTCCTCTGGAAATCTGAAAGCACCATCGACCTTCTCGGCCCCGCCCAAAGTGGCATAGGCTTCCAGCCTGTGGACGCGAAGAGCAAGCGACTGGCCGGCGGAGCAGTCAGCGACGATCCCGTCTTAATTTCCAACGACGACCTCCTCACCGCCATCCGCGCCCTCGCCTTCACCGAGCAAAACAAAACCCTCCGTCCGGTGGACTACCGCAACCTTGGCAGTGAAGAACTGGGCAGCGTCTACGAATCACTACTCGAACTGCACCCCGACATCCACGTCGAAGCCAGGAAATTCGATTTGCGAACCGCCGCTGGCAACGAACGCAAGACCACCGGCAGCTATTACACTCCCGATTCACTCGTTCAGTGTTTACTCGACTCCGCCCTCGACCCCGTCGTCGAAGCCCGTCTCGAAGAGGCCAAACGCCTCAGCCGTTTGGGCGATAGCCCCGATTCCTACTCAACCATCGCCGAACAATCCATCCTCGACTTGAAAATCTGCGACCCCGCTTGCGGCAGCGGCCACTTCTTAATCGCCGCTGCCCACAGGCTGGCCCGCCATCTCTCTCGCATCCGTACAGGAGAATCCGAAGCCAGTCCCGCCGACTACCAACGCGCCCTCCGCGATGTGATTGGTCGCTGTATCTACGGCGTCGACATCAACCCGATGGCCGTCGAGCTATGCAAAGTCAGCCTGTGGATGGAAGCGATCGAACCCGGAAAGCCGCTTTCGTTTTTGGATCACCACATTCAGTGCGGCAACAGTCTGCTGGGCACGACCCCGAAACTGTTGGCTGATGGCATTCCCGACGACGCCTTCAAGCCGATCGAAGGCGATGTGAAGACGGTTTGCAGTGAGCTGAAAAAAGACAACAAGAAACAACGGGCCGATCACAGATCGGGACAAGGCCTGTTGTTCGACCCACCGATCAAGCTGGGCAATCTCCCGGCCAGTTTCGCTCGACTGTCCAGCGATGACGACGACACGGTGGCGGCGATTTCGCAGAAAGAACAGCGTTACGCGGAGTTGGTCAGCGGCAGCGATTATCGCAGCGCCCGGTTGCTGGCTGATACTTGGTGTGCCGTGTTTGTGTGGCAGAAAGATAAGTCCGATTTAGGCCAGCTCTGTCCCACGGAGCGAGATTTCCGCAAGATTGAAAACCACCCCCACGAAATCAACCCCCACGTCGCCAATGAAGTCCGCCGTCTCGCCGCTCAGTACCAATTTTTCCATTGGCACTTGGCCTTCCCCG